>JBHIXQ010000418.1:0-3356 GCA_041984705.1 Leptonemataceae bacterium
AGTTCAATTGATCGAAGATCGCGAACAGGGGCCGGATCAGCTAAATCAGGCACAAGCAGTGTTGAAAGAACATCTGAAAGGCGATGCGAATTCGGCCCGGGCTTACGGGCTGCTGGCCCAGATCCAGTACTGGCGAGGAGAAGTGGCCAGCGAAGGACTCCTGGAAATCTATCAGGCCGGCGTGGATTACGGAAAGAAAGGAGTGGAGCTGGACGAAAACAATCTGGAATCCCAGTTCTGGCTTTCTGTAAACTACGGATTCTACGGAGAGACCAGAGGTATTTTGAGCAGCCTTTTTTTGATCGATCCAATCGAGCATGCCATTCAGAAGTCCCTGGAAATCGATGAATCCTATTTCTTCGGTGGTCCTCACCGCGCCATGGGCTGGTTTCTTCATAGAGTTCCTCCCTGGCCTCTAGGGAAGGGAGACAATCGCAAAGCCTTGAAGCATCTGGAAAAGGCTCTGGAGTATGGGCCAGACTTCTATTTGAATCGTCTCTACATAGCTCAAGTCCTCATCGCATTGCGAGAAAAGGATGGCGGGCGAAAGCACCTGGAATGGATTATCGATGCTCCTATTTCCAGCAAGCATCCGGCAGAAGATCAGCGATACAAAGAACAGGCAAAACTGATCATGCAAAAAAACGGGATGGCGTAGAATCCGGAGCACCAAAACCAAATTCTCTCAAACCACCTTCTCTACGTATTGATTCGGGCATCCCTCTTCGACCGCTTCCCCGATATCGCAACGCAGGCAATACCGGACAAGAACTGAGAATTATTTTCGCGGTACGGCCACTTCCAGAAATTCACGGAATCCATCACGAATTTCCTGCCTACCGTAGACCTCATAGCGACCTGGCAACTCCCGGTACCACCAGTAGGTTCCCTGAGTGCAGTCATGGTAGGCTTTAAACAGAGCAGGCCATCCGCCGATGGCCTCGATCTTGTTTTCCAGCTCTTTGATTCTGGAATCGCGGTCTGCGCGATGAATCTTGCGATGAGTGGCATAGAAGGGGCGGATGACGGGCTCATAGAAATAGGGAGTAGAGAAGCGATACCCCTTGATTTTGGAGCGATGGCGGGAGTCCACAAGGCGGCCGTCCAGTTCTCGATGCGGCTGAAACACTCCATACTCAAAGTACTTCTTGTAGTGCTCCGGAAGCTCCCACTTCTCCGAGCGGATGATCTGAAGCTCCGGCTCCAGGGTTTCATATTGCTTCGCTTTTTTGCGATAGCGAAAGTCCTTTCTGTGCGAGCGAATGCTATGGTTGATATGACCTAGAATCTCGGAAAACGTTGAGGCATCCTTTCTGGCGGCTACATCCGGTCGTAATTCAAAAGTCTGCTCCCAGCCTGCGCGCACCGGCTTCTCCAGCTCAATCCAGTCTTTGAGCTCCCGGTCGGGGTCCCAATATTTCCCGGTCCGCCTGATTCTCTCGTATTCATCCTGCAGCTTTCGAAGCTCCTGATGATGCTTCTCCACAAAAAACTTTCGCTGTCTGCGTCTATCCATGATTACTATACAAATCAATAAGGGGGGATAACCTTCGCCGGCGTGGCTTGAGATCCTACAACCCACTGGATAACCTCAGGACCACCCCGCCCCCGAAAACAAAATCAAAAGGAACTTTGCTATCAGTCCACCTAAAAAAGCGAAACGATGGGTTCGCAACGACGGCGGTTCTCTCTATAGTTCAGAAGCAGAAGCCGTCTTTGCCCCTGGAAACAATTCGATATAATGATCCATGGATCGGCCATAATAGAAGGCACGCTCCCCTTTCATCGTCACAAAATATCCGACGCATCCGGCTTGAGCCAGCCGACGGCAAAACTCAATATAATTGATCTCATTTCCCTGGATGGATCGCACAGCTTCACGAACTCCTTCCGCAGAAAAATCTTCCGTGGGCGATGCTGTTTCATGACAGGGAACAACTACGTTGGACCCGTCCGGCCAGTAATAGGTTTTATTTGATAGGATGAGATCAGCATGATATCGTTCTACCCTGGCCTCCATAAGCGATCGCACCACCTCCGGAAATGCCATGCGGCCCTCATCCGAGGCTAACGTTGCCTCAGTCACAATATTCTTAAGTGCTATGTTCATTTTCAAGCTCCCTCTTGCTCTGTTCGTGTTCGGCACTTCCTTAAGATTTGACTACTCCCAATTCGCAGATTGCACCGGGCCCCGGAGCAATCGCTTTTGACCCGCTCCAACCCACGGATCGCGTGGATCTACTAGATCCGCTCCACGGCTCTCGACGGAAATATTAGCCAATCCTTTATACCTTTCGATCATTGTGTGGGAAGGACCTTCCATTGATGCCGGGCTACAATGTCCTTCATCGCATCCATGATCTTTTCCCGGTCACGGGGCTCCAGATTTCCAAAGAATTCCCGGTCATTTTCATCTGCTTCCGCGGCCAACAAAGGTACCAATCGCCGGCCGCGAGCGGTGATTGAAAGAATGTGCGATCGTCCATCCTGACTGTCCTCGGTTCGTGCAATCAGTCCCTTTCCCAGCAATCGATCTGCCAGTTTGGAGATCGCACCCCGAGTCATACCCATGCTCTCCGCCAGAACATTGGGTTTTTGGGGATTATCGAATAACTGGCGAAGAAACACCCATTCAGCTACTGTCACCCCTCGACGCTGCACCCGCAGGGCAAAGGAATGAGAAACCTGGTTGGAGACGTACCGAAGCCAGTAACCCAGATGATCCTCCAGCTGGCTCACCTGGATTTCATTGCTCTCCCGACTCACAGCTTTGAAGAAGCAGATTTTAGTTTCCTTGTCAACTATTTATTCAGGGCTTGAAGGAGTTTCTCTGGCCTGAGTCGCCTCGAGCACTGTATGTGATTCGGCATTGGAGCCTTGATGTACTCCTCCTATGAGCCTTCCACTGCGGGCCCGTGGTCGCATTCCTGATTTCGCACAATGTCATAGGATTGCAATTCTCACAAGCTCTCTATAATGAAAGTTACAGATTTTAGAGAAGATTGCGCACATTAGACAAAACGAATTCTGGTTCGCATACGCTCCACCGCGGTACATCTACCAATTCATCGCAAGGAATGCGAAAATAATACCGAATTCAGTGCAGCCCGTTTGCTTTTTCGCTGGTAGCGATTCGCATAGTAGCTGCCTATGTGCAGATCAAAATAAACCAGAAGGAGCCAAGACATTGATACAGATGACCAAATCCAGGACCATGCTGGTATTGTTTGCTGCAGCCACATTGCTGGCCGTTCAGTGTAAGGACAAGGGCGGAGAAAGCACGTCCACCGAGACCGATGCACCGGCCGTAGAGCTTACGGGCACCGCAGCCAATAAGATGATCACGGTTATGGACA
>JBHIXQ010000419.1:0-3334 GCA_041984705.1 Leptonemataceae bacterium
TCCTTAGTTTCGGATGGTTCTCCACCAGGTGTTCCAGGATACCGGCACTGGCATTGCTGAGTCCAATCTGCAGGCTTAACAGGCTCAGTGTGCTGAGCCGTCTTATACCGGCATCCGAAATTCTAGTTCCGTTTAGGTTAATAATCTTTAGACCGGGCAATCGCCCCAGATAAAACAGGCTTTGATCTGTAATCAACGTTCCGGAAATATCCAGGGTCTGTAGGTTTCGATTTCTCATCAGAGCGGCCATGCCGCGATCGGTAACTCGGGAGCCGGACAGATCCAGGCTTGCCAGATTGGGATAGATTCCCAATCCCATAACACTTCCATCGTATTGTCCCGAGCCAGTAAGGGAGAGGGCTGTAACAGATAACCTGCGCTGCCTTTCATGGTTGCAAGCCGCCTGCCAGTCCGCCTGTTCGTACTGCTCGCAATTCAGAGAGGGCATCGCTCTAAAGTTGGGAGGAGTTTCAGCTGTGACGCCAATGAAAGCTATGGCGACCAATGAGCAAACCAGGAAGAGACGGGACCATCGCATCTGTTGCCCGGGCGAAAATAGATTAGATGAATGCGAAGCCCTGCATGGGGCAAGTGCTGGTTGTCTCCGGAAATCATCCGGCAGCAGGCTCGCCGATTCGTATTCGAAAGTTTGCCTTGTCTCTTGTGGATCTGGATTCATGGTATACTCATGTAGATTCAAGTGAAATCAGAAGGGAAAGGATAACTGCAGGTTTACATTGGATTCCATGCCGCTTCGCCCATCCAGCTCATAGTATTTGGATCGTTCCAGTTCCAGGGCTATAGCCCCATCGTCTCCCAGTGGAAATCCTGCAATGTTGGGATTGTCTCGAGTCAGATACACTGTATGAGCAAGAGATGTAAGATATACCAGTCCTGTAAGAATCGTGATCTGGTTTGTGACATTCGCCTGTGCCTGTACAGGCTCAAAGAAGACATCGTCATAGCTTTTGAGTACCAGAAGCTGCGCCAGTTGATCGGAAGGCAGGCCGGGGATTTGATCACCCAGGAATGCACCTGTGAAGAATAAATACGATGCCTTTGTGTCGTAGGCGGCCTGTCTCTGATTATACAGATCATATTCATTGCCTGCAAGAGCCAGAAGTACAATGGTCAACCCTGCATAGCTAGCTGCGTAAGTGTTCTCTTCTAAGTACCAGTGGCCCCATCCAGGAAAGACAGCACTTCGCCAGATCGCGGAAAAGGCGGACTTCTTTTCGCCGGGGCCGTCCAGAATCCAGTCTTCGGATTCATCTTCTTTCCCTGGAATATTTTTCCTGAACCTGGTCCATTCATCGATTTGTCGGGCTATATCCTTTTTCTTCTGCTCTTCCTCGAGTCTTTGTTTTCTCGCTTCTTCCAGGCGCTTCAGCTCTTCTTCTCTTTTCTTTCGAAGCTCTTCTTGCTTTTTACGTTCTTCTTCCACGTCTTGCTCGGTGGGCCCGTAAGAAATCCGAGCCACAGCCGATTTCTGTACCGTAATTGGGCGGCCATCCACGCGAATGGTTACAGAGGTGCGACTCTGATTGATAATGGTTCCGTCATAGCGTGTACCATTGCGCATGATGATAGTATCTGCCATCAGGCTGGAGCAACTCAGTAGAGTTATGAAAATCACAAGGGCTCGAAGCCTCGAATTTTTTCCGATTAATCCCATTCCAATAAGCCCGGTAAGACTTCCAGCCTTTCCGGGGTGTGTCAAGGCCTATATGGACTAACTCTTAAGCGCAGTAATATTGACAGAACCCCGGTTCTATCGCAGAATGAGGAAAAGGAGTAGATCATGCTAAATTCAGTTAAAATCGTTTTGTTTATCAGCATATTGCTGCCTGCCGTGGCGTTGGCTACGCCGGTTCGATCCGCGGCACCAGATGCCAGTCCCGTCCCTGTGAACACCGCCGAATGCGACTACAATGTAGCTCAATCGGTGCAGGTAATGTGGAAAGGAAAATGGTACGATGCTCAGATTCTCAAAGTCAAGGATGACTGCAGTCAGTATTACATCCACTACACAGGCTGGAGTGATTCCTGGGATGAATGGGTAACGCCGGATCGGATTAAATAGCCAGAATCGAAACACTGGTGCTAGACGATGTCCTGCGGCCTGGGAGGCCGCCGTCTGGCGCTATTAGATTTAAGGCTGCCCGGAGCTATCGGAACAATTCGATTTGCTGAGGGAAATCCAGGTGGTTAAATCACGGGACCAGAGCCCCCTATATGATCAATGCGGATCCGGTCATCGGTATCCCTGGAGCAAATATAAATTCCGCCTATAGAATCTACTGCCAATCCCCTGGGACGATCCAGAGCGGCTATACCAGGACTCTAGATTATATAGGGCCACTTCCTGAAATATTCTGAATCCACAACACGCTGTGGACTTTTTTGGACGCGAAATAGTTATTCTCCAGAGTGTCCGCCCCTATGGCCTGCGGACCGTCTATGGATCCCCCCGCGCTGGTAAATGCTCAGCAGTCCACCTTCAAATGCAATTCGCTCACCGCAGCGATAGTGTATTGTGACGCTTCCCACGCATCAGGAATCATAGTTCGCAGAGCTGCATAGCGTCATCCCTTTAGCCTAGGCTCTTACGAGTATATGCTTGTAAAAAATTAGTAAAAATATACCATGGTATATGGTTACTTGTTTATAGGGGGGGAATATGCTGACAAAGTGGACTGGCTTTTCTTCGGAGGAAGAACGTTACACGGATTCTCTTAAGTTGTCCCTTCTAGGAGAGGAGCCATTGGAAATGCTGGCGGAAGTGCATCCAGCCCTGGGTTCAACAGGGAAGGCCCTGGTGGTGGAGGTGCCCGCGGAGAAGGCAAGCCTTGTGATCCGGGACCATATGGAAAAGCGTCCGGAAGCAATTGCAGATGAGATTCGAGTGAAACTCGAGATGATACGTGATGAGCGTCAGAGAAAGCATCTGACGAAAGGGTATGACTGGTGGTAGTTTTGCTTTCCGATTGGAACGGTTTTGACGATAGCTATGCGACCCACCTCAACCATTTGAAAGAACGATTGATCGAGTACTATCCCTACGATCTGCGAATCAATTGCTCTCCGGTGGACGAAGTATTCGGAGGCCCTAACGTTTACGTTTATTTGCTGGAGGAGAACATCGGCTTTGAGGTTGGCCGAATCGATGCTATATCGGCGGATCATATGGCTCATAGTGTCCGGATGGCATTGCCCCAGAGTTATTGGGAAAAGAAGATCAAGGACCCGCGATTCAGGCAAGAAGACAGCTGAATGGATGCTTCGTGCCTTTAACGGTGATGTCCTGTCACGGGAAGGGCTCGGCGAAGATGTT
>JBHIXQ010000420.1:0-339 GCA_041984705.1 Leptonemataceae bacterium
AAGAGCTGAACGAGGATCAGCAGCGAAGACAGATTCTGGACCAGAATCAAAATGAGAATCCGGAGCCCCTTCCTGTGATAGAAACTCTGGGGCTGGCTCTGGGAGTGTTTGTTCCGGATATTCGCGGCGATGCTCGCAAAAGTGGCGATACCTATCTGATTTCCGATGATTTCTCTTCTCTGGGGCTCAAAGATGTTGAGTCCATCGATGATATTGCAGGTGTATTGAATGAAAGCCTTCCGGGACCTGTGCTGGAAGCTCTTTCCGGAAACCTGCTTAATTACGCCTCGAATGCAGACAACAGCGGACGCCTGTCTGAAGAGATGCAGGCGGCCATCA
>JBHIXQ010000420.1:349-3325 GCA_041984705.1 Leptonemataceae bacterium
TGATGCTACAGGGCCATCTCATCGAGGTGGCTGCGGCTCGTGAAATTATAGATATGCGAGACTCTTCTGTGGAAGAGATCAAAGATCGTGCGGATCGCATGAAGCGAAACTCCGCCCATCTGCAGGAAATGCTGCCGGCCTGGAAAGGTCTGGAAGAGCAGCTCATGCAGGCGCTCCAGAACGGAGCTTCTCCTTCTACAATTCTGGCCATTCTGGACAGTCAGGAGAACTTTGAGCTTCTGGAAGAGGAAGCTCGTAGAAATGTGGATGGCGATGAGACCACCGATGTACCGGAAGCCATTCAGCAAAGGCTTTCTCTTTACGAAGATGCCCATGGGTTACTGAGAAATTATCGCACGGATCAGGTGCTGGCTTCTGCACTGTCCAGTTTCCAATCTCAGCTTCAGTCGGAATCGAATCCCAACAGTGACTTTGAAGCCGAGAAAGATCCAGAGCACTATCTATCTTCGTTTCAGATTCTGGACTTCGAGGATGCCATTTCATTAATCGGAAGTCTCAGCAGTAGCTCTTCGAATGACTCCATTGATCAAACCGGACAGTCAGGCGATCAGCCAGAAAGTGCCGAAAATAATACCGCTGATAATACCCGAAGCCTGCTTACAGCCGAGCTTCCGGAGCTCGCTTCTGGCTCCCTGTCCAGAAGCATTATCATGGAGATTATGGTAAATGAGCCGGAACTCACGGGTGATGCTCTGAAGGCAGCTCTCATTCAAGAATTGAACGATGCGAAGTCGAGTCTGACTTCCTCCCTGGATGAAATGATGCAGGCGGCCCTTACCGCTCAGATGCTCTTTTCCTATCTCAAAGGCGAAGACGGAAAGAACGGTGCCTGGGATGGGCAACTGGCTTCGCTCACCTATACCCAGAAAGAGAAAGCCTTTATTAAAGCTCTGCAAGATTTTAACTCCGAGTCCAGCAAGGATGCCTTCCATCCAGAAAGCTATCCGGAGGAGTTTGTGAATCTGCTGGTGGTTCGCGGAAGCGAGCTGGCTGAAAAGCGATATCAGGAGTTTCTGGATGGTGAGGATCTACCGGGAAGCGTCTCCGAAGAAGAGCGACCGGGGCTGAACCTCAGCGGAATTCCTGTATTTTTTCAAAAGCAGATTCTGGCCCGGGACTTTCATACATTTCTGGATAATGCTTCTGCGCTAACTGACTTCGATGCATTCAGCAGTCTTTCTGGAATCTCGAACAGCGAAATCCTGGGTGCCTATATTGAATCGAGAAAGATGGAACCTCTTCAAACTGGCCTGCTAAACGAGATTCTGGCCGTTCGCCAGTGGAATGATATGAAAGCCGAAGCCGATGCCATGGCCGGCACGGACTTTCCGGACAATCTGCTGGAGGCAAACAAAAGCGAATACAGCGCAGATTTTCAGGACTACATCTTTGGCCTTCGACTGAAGGACTTTCTGGCAGATAAGACCGTTACCGGCTCTACCATTGCCGAACAGAAGGAGTCATTTGCAGTTCTATTCCAGCAGTTTCTGGATGATCCGGCATATTCCGTAAATGGCAAGAGCCTGCGAGAGAGAATCGCCTCTACAGATGAAACGGCCAATCTGGAAGATCTGGGTTTTGAGATTCAAAGACAGGAGCTGGAGGCGAATGCTCTTCTTCCGGGAGCACTGTATCAGAGATTTCTGGACGGGGAATTAAACGAACCTGCGCCAGATGAAGACAATGTGCTGCCAGATGAGTTCGCAGACATACTGGCCAATCATTCGGATTATCTGGCCATGGCCCAGGCCCTTACAGATTCTTCGCAGGCGGATTCGGGAGGCGAAGAGAACTTTGTAGAGATCCTGGCTCTCCTGGAAACCGGAGGGCAGGGAACTCTGTATGATGATCCAGATCTTGCAGATCGCATTCTGGCCGATACCGGATACGAAAACCTGAGCGAACCGGCCCTGAGCTTTGTCCGTTCCTATATTAACCAGGATAGTGCGTATCAGAGTGTGGGCGGAGCCGATCTACAGACTGCCATCGTAGAAACAGAAAGCGCTGCCATTACCGAGGATTTTTTTCCCACGGAAGGAGACCTTCTGATTCATCAAGCTTTTCTGGAAGACCACGGAGCGGATCTGAATGCCCTTAGCGGCGCTGTGTCTCAAGCTCTGGAAAGCAATCCAGATTTCAAAGATAGTCCTCTGTTTTCATATTATTTGAATCAGCGAGGCGATCTGGTA
Organism: Leptonemataceae bacterium; assembly: GCA_041984705.1. GTDB lineage: Bacteria > Spirochaetota > Leptospiria > Leptospirales > Leptonemataceae > UBA3465. The sequence goes on from JBHIXQ010000420.1 coordinate 2,560, forward strand.
CGAAGCCTTCTGGATCGAGCATCCGGCACAAACAGTGATTTCTACAATGGACTGAGCGCGGATGAGAAATCTGATTTTGATCAACTGAAGTCCTTACTCGAAGAAGATGAGCTGCTAACAGATGAACTACAGCTACGAAGCGATAAGGTAGCCACGTCACTGAATCACTCGGCCATGCAGAACCTGGCTCAGTCTGGAACCATCCCGGCTATGAGTTCCATGGCTCTGGGATATTTCTCTCAGAGGTCGAGCGATGCGGACTTTGCAATACTCAAAGAGAATCGTCAGGCTCTGGGTCGTGCATTGATTTCTGCCATATTCGAAAGCGGTGACGAGCCGGCCCTTTCCGGAACGCTGCCTGCGATTTTTTCGAGCGCGGGTATCACAGATGGTATCCAGGAACTGATTTCGCAGATGGGTCCGCAGTTCAAGGCGGGTATAGTGGATCAGGCATCTCTATGGAGAACCTATCTTGGTGACTATGCAATAGATGATGCGAAGCGCTCCGAACTGGAGACTCTCGTAGAAGAAAGCCGGGAGCGACAGACTCGACTCCAGGTGGATCTGTTCTCTGGCAGTACAGACGGGTTGGATCTGATGCATGAGCGACTGGATGATTCCGGAGAAGGATCCGCACTTATTCTGGAACTGATGAGCGGCTATCTAAAGAGCGGGGACAAGGATCTGGAAAGCCTGGCCAGAGAGGCGGACCGGGACTTTAAGATTGCCACCCGCCTGGCGGAATTTGCCGATCTACGTGGTTCGC
>JBHIXQ010000421.1:0-3290 GCA_041984705.1 Leptonemataceae bacterium
AGAAGCTCACCGAGTTGAGCGGCCGCCTGGAAGGCATAGTTTCAGCTATGGAAAAGGCGGAAAAGGAGCGGATAGAAAGCTGTCGCAGGCTCCAGAAGCAGCGACCGGACCTATTCGATGTAAAAAGCGACATGCGAGCCAGTGATCTGATGCATGCCCTGGACCTCCTGGAAGATCAGGGAGTGCCGGTGGAGCAGGAAAGGGATTTACTCTCTCTTCTAATGCTGGATCTACGCAAACTACAAACGCTAAATCAAGAAAATCAAAATTCTCTGGAACGCGCAAGTGCCAACCTGAACAGCGTTCTCGAACAGGCCTCGGGAAAGGATAAGATGTACCACCCTGCTGGAAGAGATAAAAGAAAAGCAGATGGTCCTTCCCTTATTCTGAACGCCACTGTCTGAAAACTAACCAAACTCTAAATCGCCTCACCGGCAAAGCCGGCCGGCCTTTTTTTATCCATTCGCTATTGGACTTATTTATCCAGACAGAAATGAAACGCGAGTACCCCTGGGTCAGAACTGTCTTCCGAACTAAACCTCTGAATTTCCTACCAGCGCATGCCTTTGCGTACGTCCACAATCCAGGCTTTCAAATTCCATTGCCGTGAAGCCTGTCTTATGTCCCTTTCGCGCCCCAAAAATGATCCGTTTCTGCTGTTTTTGGCCCTAAAATCAACCCCTCTGGTATTTTTCTCATCCTTTTGATTCAGCTTCCGAGAAGATAAAAGGAGGCTTATATGGGCTCAACATTTGGTGGATTTGAAATAGCGAAACGTGGATTGAATGTGCATCAAACAGCTATTCAAACCACAGGGCATAACATCTCTAACGCCGATAACGAAAACTATTCCAGACAGAGAGTAAATCTGGAAAGCATGGATCCTCTCTATGCCCCTGCGCTAAACCGTGCGAATGTGAAAGGCCAGCAGGGTCAGGGCGTCCAGATCGCATCTATCGAGCGAATTCGAAATACATTCTACGATGATCAAATCGCAGATGCAAACAACGTAAAGAATTACTGGGGCGCCTCCTCCGATTATCTCCAGCAGATTGAACGAATCTTCAACGAGCCTTCTGACAATTCACTGCGAACTCTGGGAGACAATTTCTGGCAGAGCTGGCAGGAGCTGTCCACTTATCCTTCCGACCGGGCTCACCGGGAAGTAGTGCTGGAACGCGGAAATGCTCTGACCACCAGGATGTCAGACATCTACAATAAACTTACCGATCTTCGACATAGGGCGGACCGGGAGATCATAGCTGATGTTCGAACCATCAACTCCCTGGCGTCAGATATCCGTGATCTAAATGAACGCATCCTGAAGTTACAGGCACTGGGCGATCAGCCAAACGACCTGATGGACCGCCGGGATGCAGCCATTGAAAAACTATCTGGCATCGCAAATATTCGCATTGGTCGCGGAGATAAGGATGAACTGATTGTCTTTATCGGTGAGCAGGCCCTGGTGCAGGGCGAAATCCAGCGAAAGCTGAAGACCGAGCCGGATGCGAAGAATGATGGAATGGCCAAAATCCTGTGGGAGCACAATGACAGGGAACTGATTCTAAGCGGCGGGCATCTGTTCGGACTCAAGAAGATGCGAGATGAGGCTATTGTCGAGCGAATCAACAACGTAGATGAGTTCGCACTGAATATTGCGGATGTGGTGAATGAGATCCATAAAGATGGATTCGGGCTCAATGGAGAGACAAATAAGAATTTCTTCGATGTTCGTAACCTGAGCGGCAATTCTCGAGGAATCTACGATCTGGGACCTCAGGCAGCTAACTATGACCTGAACCAGGACGGTACCGCAGAAGTTACTGCCATATTCAGAGTTAGTGGTGCCAACACTGTGGATCCTTCCAAGCCAGTGGGCGTCGATGGTACTTTGACCTTCTATCGCAACGACGGAAACAACACTCCGGTGCTGGTAGATTACTCGGCCGACGACACACTGAATTCCATTATCAAGCGAATTAATGACCAGGATGCAGGTGTTGTGGCCTACATGACTCATGACAACCAGCTGGCCCTGAAAGGCACCACTGCCGAAGACGACCGACGCACGAATTTTATGATTCGTCACCTGGAAGATTCCGGGGAGCTTCTGGCCGGCTATACCGGCATTTTAAATGCATCCGGACCTCAGGGCGCCTTCGATTTTCGCCGAATCGATGAGATTTCCAAACTCAGGGCACCACTTCAAGATATAACGCTGACACCCATCTATCATCCGTCCGCCTACGTAAAGGTATCCGAAGAGATCCTTCGAGATCCGGCCTCCCTGGCTGCAGCCCGGGGAAAGGATGTGGGAGGTACAGGAGATTACAACCAATCTAACGGCTCCGCAGATGGAAGCAATGCACTGTTGATCGCAGAATCCCTGAAGCAGGGCAAGAACATGATCGGTCATGCAGAAAACGCTGAAGAATTCTACAACGGGGTAATCTCGAAACTGGGAACAGAGAGTAGAACCGCCGAAGATGCCATTCAGCGCCATGAAGATAACCTGCTGTCTCTGCGAAATCTAAGACAGAGTGTGATGGGGGTGAGCCTGGATGAAGAAATGTCCAATATGGTGCAGTTCCAGCATTCCTACAATGCCGCGGCCAAGATTCTGAACAGCATGGATCAAATGCTGGATGTAATTATCAATCGCCTGGGTGGCTAATTAAGAGTCCAGAATTCCAGGGCGAGGCAGTAGTCTAAAGAGGTAGATGACAGGCCGGACTGAGTTGAACGTGAAGGTTCGAAAAACAGACAGGTCACCGAATCAGTGAAAACAAAAGGCGATTGAAACGGAATTTTTCATAGGGAATGGAGATCTAGATTATGATGCGAACTACAGGAATCATGCAAAACAATTCTCTGGTTCGAAACCTTGAGCGTCACAAGTATGAAATGGACAAGGTTCAGAATCAACTGGCTACCGGGCAGCGAATCAGCCGACCGGGTGACGATCCTTCTGCAGCCACCAATCAGATGTACTATCGCAGCCGGGTTAATGAACTGGAGCAATTTGCCCAGAACATTGAAGCAGGTATGGGAAGACTCAATCATATGGATGGCGAGCTAAGCCGGGTCACCGAAATCATACATCGAGTGCGACAACTTGCCGTGCAAGCCTCCAACGGTATCTATCAAGGGGATAGCGGCTTCGAACTCAAAAATGCTATAGCCAAAGAAATCGATCAGCATCTTCGGGCATTGATTGATATCGCCAACGGTCGTGATGCCACCGGAAGACCGCTTTTTGGTGGCCATGAAGTGGATCGTCCTCCCTT
>JBHIXQ010000422.1:0-3285 GCA_041984705.1 Leptonemataceae bacterium
TGAAAATTAAAAAAAATTATTAAGAATGACATTTCCAAAAATTTCAAAACTCAAGTATTACAACACAAACACTCAAAACAACAAATAAAATATAAAAACTCATAGAAAAAGGCCTCAATTCAAAATTAAAACAGACTATAGCTAAAAAAATTAAAACTATTAAGAATAACATCCAGGGAGATAAGAAGTGGCAGGTCATTCCAAATGGGCAAATATTCGTCATAAGAAAGAAGGAGCAGACAAGCGAAGAGGGATCATGTTTACAAAGCTCTCCCGGGAGCTCATGGTATCGGCTCGTCTGGGAGGCTCGGATCCAGAGATGAATCCCAGGCTTCGGATCGCTATTTCAAAAGCCAGATCCGCCAACATGCCCAACGATAATATCGATCGGGCGATCAAGAAGGGAGCTGGAGAACTGGAAGGCCAGATATTTGAAGAGGTAGTGTACGAAATCTATGCTCCAGGGGGCGTTGGACTGATAGTAGAAGCGCTTACAGACAAAAAATCCAGAACCACACCTGAAATTAAGAGTATGGTGAACAAACATGGTGCGAACCTGGCGGAAGCCAATGCAGTAAGCCGGCTGTTTGAAAGCCGGGGCCAGATAATCGTTCCCAGAGAACAGGGAGAAGCTGGAACCCTGGAAGAAGACCAGGTGATGGAAGTGGCCCTGGAAGCCGGCGCCGAGGACATGAAGTCCGATGACGATTCCTTTGAAATTCTAACCACACCGGATCACTATGCTCAGGTGGCGGAAGCTATCAGTAATGCTGCCTGGCAAACCAGCGAATCCGGGATTCGTTATTTGCCCATGGAAGGAACGGAGATACAGGTAGATGCAGAAAAGGCTCGCAACATCTTCGACTTTCTGGAAAAGCTAGAAGAGCATGACGATGTACAATCGGTATATCACAATATGCATCTATCCGATGAGCTCTACGCTGAGATGGAGAAGATGGCTTGAAGATACTGGGGCTGGATCCAGGCTTTGGAATTACAGGATGGGGATTTGTCTCTTTCCATGGTTCCTCTTTAAACCAGCCCACTTTGCACAGTTATGGTGCCATGACCACTCCCACCGGTCAGCCTCTGTCCTGGAGACTGGCTGATCTTCAAAATCAATTCGTGGCTCTGCTGGATCGCCTCCAGCCAGATCGAGTGGCCATGGAGCGATTGTTCTTTGGAAAAAATATTACTACAGCGGAAGGCGTATATCAGGCCAGAGGGGTGCTTCTGGCAGCCATGGGCCAGAAGAGTATTGTGCCCATTGAACTGACCCCCAATCAAATCAAGCAATCCATTACAGGATCCGGCAAAGCTCGAAAGCCTGAGATGATGCGAATGGTGCAGATGCTTTTGAACATCGATGAACCCATTCGACCGGATGATGCTGCCGATGCGCTGGGATGTGCCATCGCTGCCAGCGCCTATTCAAATTTAGAGTATCAGCAGTTGCAACATCCGGAAGGAATCCAGCCTGATCTGGAAGAAGAAACTGCAATCGAATGGCAATCCGAGTTGGATGCTGATCGAATAAGCTGGCCCGGTCCTTCGGTTCCTCTGGAATCTACACAGGTGGATTCCAGAATCGCGCGAATGCGAAGGACTCTGGATCCAGTCACAGGTCAGCCCCTGGATTCTGCTTCTGCACTGGATGTTGAAAGCTTTACCCGGGAGATTCGTCTGGGAAGCGAAATCCGCATCCTTCGAGCCGACCAGAAGAAAGAAAAGAAATCCGGGAAAGGAATAAATAAAAGCGATGCGGCGGGCAAGAAAAGTAAATCGTCGAGCTCCGCTAGGAAGAAAACATCTGGCAGTGCGAAGAAGACAAGGGTGAAAAATAAGAAATGATATCCGGAATTCGAGGTATAGTAAGCCGCAAAGCAGGAACAAGACTTTTTATTGATACCGGCGCCATAGAGTATGAAATGATTGTACCATTGAATGTTCTGGATGCAGTGGAGCGGAGGTTGCACGAAGAACCGGATGCCCAGCTATTTTTTCATGTGCATCAGCAGATTCTTCCGGAAGAACACAGACTCTATGGCTTTCTGGATCCTCAACAAAGAGAGCTGTTTCGCACTATTCAAGATATCAAAGGCTTTGGAAGCTCTCTGGCTTTAAGCATACTCAGTCATCTGGATACCCGGGGGCTGCTGGCTATCTGCGAAGGAGGGGATGCCGGAGGATTGACTCACATTCCCAGAATTGGAAAATCCACAGCTGAAGCGCTGATCTTTGAAGTTAACCGAAAGAAGAAGAGGTTTCTCAAGCTTCTGGAACTGGAAGAAGGAGCAGCCCGGGCCGGACTTTCACAAACGGGAGAACTTGTGGCAGAACCGGAAGATGAGACTTTCGAACTGGTGAAGCAGGCTCTGCTACAGCTTGGCTATAAAGAAAATCAAATCACGAAGGTACTTTCGAAGCTGGACAAGGAGCGCACAGATTCTGACCAGGCCGACGGTGGCAGTGAACAATGGCCACTGGATGGAGACTCAACAGCAGAATGGATTCGAAAAGCTCTACAGCTTATCTAGACCGCATGAATTGTAAACAGTGGGAACCACTACTGGAGGCATGCATTGTAGCTTAGAGATGGCGGATTGGTGCCGCTATCGCCGGTGCTCAGGGCTATAGTATCTGAGCTGGCATCTGCATTACCGTTGGCTCGAATGCGAAACTGGCTTCTTGTGCGGCCGGCCAGTAGATCTGCCTGAACCTGCAAAGTGACATCAAATGTTTTAAACGTTGCAGGAGTTACATCATTTATTTCAAAGAAACCCTGGGTCAGGGCGGCTGTACCATGATCGGAATTGTCCAGGGTTCCAAAGTCCAGATGATCCACGTAGAACGGAACAATGCTTGCCGGGCTACCGTTGGAGCCTCCCTGGTAAACGCTCACTGTGGCTGAATTTAGAAACCCACCCTGCAGGGCAGTAATATCAAAGCTCAGAAAAAACTGGGTGGTGGCCGTCCCTGCAAGATCCCCGATATTCACAATTCCGCCGCCTGTGGCTGTGCTGGCAGGTGAATCCGTCACCGTTCCATCTTCGGCTGCCAGACTAATGAATTGGCCGCTACTCTGGGAGCAGCTTCCCAATAGAAGGATGGGGGCGATAGACGGAGTGCATTGCGGGTCTTCACTTCTGCATTCGAGTTCGGCTACAGAGCAGTTCAGTGCACAGATAACAGGAAGAAAAAATGAAATTCCAGAGCGATTCATGGGCATCCTTGTAATTGATGACCAATAATAAGTCGCGAGCGATAGCCGCCACCGGGAAAAGT
>JBHIXQ010000423.1:0-3284 GCA_041984705.1 Leptonemataceae bacterium
AAAAAATCTATGAGGATTTGAGTGCGGAAATTGGCGAGTCCCATGCCCTGGGAGAGCTAAAAAGCAAAATCGATCAGGCTGCCCGTATTGCACGAGATCTTCAGAGCGGAATAATGAAGACCAGGATGATTCCGGTGGGACTGGTATTTCACAGATTTCCCAGACCGGTGCGCGATCTCGCATTGAATCTGGGCAAAGAAGTGGACCTGGTATTCCAGGGAGAAGATACGGAACTGGATAAAAATATCATCGATGCGTTGAATGATCCTTTGCTGCATTTGCTGCGCAATGCTCTGGACCATGGTATCGAAACTCCGGCTGAACGCGAAGAGAAGGGTAAGGATCGAACAGCGACGCTTCTTTTAAATGCCTTTCAAAGCGGAAACAACATCTACGTAGAGATCAAAGACGATGGTCGAGGACTGAATCGCAAGGCCATCGCAGAAAAGGCCGTCTCTCTGGGACTCGTTGACGGAACAGAGACCATGAGCGATGAAGAGGTGTACAATCTAATCTTCCACCCCGGGTTTTCCACAGCCAGACAGGTGACCGATGTTTCCGGTCGCGGCGTTGGAATGAATGTGGTTCGTAAGATGGTCCAGGAATTCAAGGGAAGCATTCAGGTGCAGAACAATCCCGGGGCCGGCTGTAGCTTTGTATTGTCCTTTCCTCTTACTCTTGCAATCATCAGCGCAATTCTAATTCGCATTCGAGGTGAGGAGTTTGCCTTCCCGCTTTCCGATGTTGTAGAAACTATTCGGCTGACCCAGGCAGATATAACCACGCTTCAGGGTAAGGATATTATTAATCTACGAGGCGAAATTCTACCTGTGTTTCGACTGCGAGAGTTGATGGGGCTCCCGCTGGATGGAGCAGAAGAAGAGGAGTTTCCGGTGGTGATTGCTAACGTGGCCGGCCGAAAGGTTGGCTATGTCGTGGATGCAATGGCCGGGAAAAAGGAAATTGTAATCAAGAGTCTGGAGCAGAACTACAGAAGCATTCGCGGTCTCATCGGTGCCTGTCTCATGGGTGATGGATCCATTGTCATGGTTCTGGACGTTCATGGTCTACTGGATCTGGCCACACGTTTGCAGGCCAGAAGGAGAAGCCTGGAAGAGCAGAAGGAGCTGGCTTTCGAAGGAGTGCATGCTACGGACTCCTATAATCAAAAGGTGCAGGCCATCACCTGGTCCGGTCGGCGTCGGCGGGGCGCAAGCAAGAAATCCCGGGAAGATGTTAGAGAGCCTGCTATGGTGGGCGCATCGGAAAATGGAAAAGGCCAGGGCCAATCTGGAGGCGAAGATATTCCAACCGGTACATCACACCTGAAAACTGCAGGTCCCGGGGATGGATCTTCTACAAAAGTCCAGGCGGTGACCTTTTTTGATGAGCCAGGCTCTGGAGATAATAAATTCTCCGAAAGCGTTACCCAGGAACTTGCTGCAGATATTTCCGAGCACGAAAAAGCAAAGAGCGAATCCATTACAGATTCTACGTCTTCCGGAGATGACTCCCGCACAGGTGCAGGCGCAGACAGCGTTAGTAAAGCTCACTCCGCAGATGAAGATTCTGCCGGTGTGTCTCGGGCCATTCAGGAATTCGAAAAGGAAAAAGCAGATCGGGTTCGAACGGCCAAAGAGATTTATGGCGGTAAGGATTCCCATGGACGCGATCTTTCCGAAGACGAATACAACAAGCTCTATTCCGTCATTAATACAGGTATGATCAATGCCGGTCTGGTGCTATCGCAACTACTGGGTGTGACCGTAGAAGTGGCTGTGCCTGAATTTACCACGGTAGATTATTCCGAGCTCACCAGATATGTTCCAGGCGAACGATTGATCTCTGTCGCGTTGGGTACGGAAGGGGATTTCTTTGCTGTTCTTCTTCTGGTATTTGATGAGGCTACAGGTTTCGAAGCCGCCGGCGAACTGATGGGACTTCCGGAGGGATCCAGGACTCCCGATTCCATGTCCATGGAAGATGTGCAATCCGTGCTCAATGAGCTTACGAATATCGTTGGCTCCAGCATTCTAAATGAGCTGGCCAACAAGACAAACATGGCTATTACTCCGACCGTGCCGGAGTTTATGGCGGGCTCTGTCCAGGATCTTCTTGATCTTGTTCAGAAGAGAAGTCATCCGGATCTGGATTCCAAATTGATTTACATCTCTACAGATTTCTTCAGGGAAGATACTGAGCTACTGGGTCGATTGTTTATGCTGCCTTCCAGACCAAATCTGGTGGAGCTGGTATCCAGGCTTCCTGGTTAATTCTAAATGAGTTTTCGCGTACTGATAGTGGATGATTCCATGCTGGTTCGCCAGATTGTGGGTGATGTTCTTCGTCGCATCCCGGATGTGGAGATTGCCGGCGAGGCCAGAAATGGTAAAATGGGTCTGGAGATGATGCAGCAGCTGAAGCCGGATCTGGTCATTCTGGACATTGAAATGCCTGTAATGGATGGTCTGACGTTACTGGATGAAAAGAAGAAGCTGGGAAACGTTACTCCGGTGATGATGCTTTCTTCTCTGACTCAAGCAGGTGCAGATATTACCATGAAAGCCCTGGAAGCCGGAGCCATGGAATTCGTGCCCAAGCCTGCCGGCGATACCGGTATTCGATTGCAGGATCTGGAACATCAGATCGAAATGAAAGTGGCCGGTCTTATTCACTCCCTGCGGGACAGTCGCTCCAGCTCCGGTCAAAAGGTAGGTCCCATTCTAAAGGCCGGGCAGCATCAGTTTCGCCTGGCTTTTATTGGTGCATCCACCGGGGGGCCTCAATCATTGCAGACCGTATTCTCCCAGCTATCCTCCAGTTTTCCTCTTCCCTTGATTGTAGTACAGCATATGCCGCCGATTTTTACCGCTGCTTTCGCCCAGAGACTGGATCGCGTAAGTGGAATGCAGGTATTCGAGGCTGAAGAGGGCATGGTGCTCCAGCCTGGCCAGGCATATGTGGCTCCGGGGGGGAAACATCTGGATTTCAGTCGCAAAGGGGCTGGAATCAGTCTGCATATCGATTCCGAAACGCCGCCTCACAATGCGCACAGACCCTCTGTCGACTTCACGTTACACCGTGCCATTGAGCTTCTGGATGGTGAAATTCTGGCGGTCATTATGACCGGAATGGGAAAGGATGGAGTGGAGGCCCTGAGCCGACTGCACGAAAAAGGTGGAGTGGTTCTGGCCCAGGATGAGCTTTCCAGCATTGTTTTTGGCATGAATCGCAGGGCCATCGAAGCCGGGGCCGTGGATGAAGTCCTGGAACTGGAGAAACTG
>JBHIXQ010000424.1:0-3282 GCA_041984705.1 Leptonemataceae bacterium
CCATATTGATTACAGCCAGGGTAGTGGGATTGGGAATAGAACGAATAAATTCTTCGTAGGTAAGCTGATCCACCGATCCAACGTGGACACCTACCAGGGCTCGCAGCTGAGCGGACAATGCCGTGGTGGTGAGACGGGCAAACGTCTCATGCATCATCTGCAGGGTACGAATCTGGTCTTTGGAGAATTTATCTGGGCGTCGAAAGTCGTAGATCTTTACTTTCTTCTGTTCACCGGCCGGGGAATACTCTTCCGGGTCCACCTCTCCCGAGGAGATGGCAGATAACAGGGCATCGATTTCGTCCTGGGAAAGTATTTCTGTCATAGTACCCTTGCCACCACGTGTATTATCTTCCAGAAGCCTTCGCGCTCCGAACGCTCCAGCGTGTATGTGTATTCGTACGCCACCCGGTATCCGCCAGACATTCTCAGAGCTTCTACTGTAACCTCTGCTCGATCTGCCACTTCCGTGCGGCGAGTGCCGGTAATCTTGAATCTTCGCAATCGATCCGTTGGATCCGCCGTCAGATAACGGGAAAATTCCTGCAGAATTCGCCGCCTGTCCGGAGGTGCAGCAGATGCGTATCTACCCGAAAACCGGTCGTAGGATGTAATATAGCGCCCTAGATCCAGATATTTCAAATAGTTTTTCCAGTTTCTTCGCATCTCTGCAGACAGGAAAAGATACACAGTTTCTTCCGGAGAAAGACCGGCCTGCTCTTCTTCCAGCTCCGGACGATCGAACATGTATTTGCTCTTTCGATCGTTTATATGAAGCTCCACGGAATCCCTGGATCTTAGAAATACATTATGCCTTGCATCGGGAAAGAAATACCCGGTAATTCTATAGGTCTGCCCTGGCTTAAAATCGTAGTAATTCGAAAGATCGATGGTCTTTTCGAAGGATTCCCCGGGCTGCAGAATGATTTCCCGAACGTGCTGACCGGACAGATTGACTACGGCTTTGCGTTCCATATCCCGCCCGGAATCCTGGTAGCTCACCGGCCGCAGTTCATAGCCACTGGAATCCAGCACTTCGAACTGATAGGTCTTTTCTGCCGGCTCAAATGGATAGATACGAATGGTCTGGTACCCGGAATTCTTGATCTGGAACTTCAGTACGATGGATTTGCCAGGTTCGAAGCGATAGTGCTCCACATGCAAATCCACGGTGGTATAGCGACGCACCGTATTTATGGATTCATCGCCTCTGGCATTGGTGGTTCTTTCAGCAAAAACAGAACCGGGGGCCATTAGAATAGCACTGAGCAATATGGCTACGGCTGTAGCCAAACGAAAAGCGGCCAGGATGGATGGGGCGTTTGAACCGATCTGCGCGGATTGAATATTTCTGGATCTGGGTAACATAATCCGTACCGTCAGGAACAATATCGGACATATTCCCGGAAACAAAAACGGTTTTCAGTGTCATCTGGCAGGTTATGGCAAGTTATCCAGGGCTATGCCTGGCTTAAAAGTCGCAGGAAACCTGGTCTCAAGGCTTCAGGACGCCAGAGTAGAATCCGCGGTAGCGACCTCGAATCCTGTTGGATGCTCTTCCCAGCGTGCAATACCCTTGAGAGTGGCCTGGGTGCAGGATTGAATTTCCACATGAACAAGCTGCCCTCGATAGGATTCCAGAGCCTGGATACCGGTGCCCTCGGGTGCAGGAAATACCACAACCTTGCCTGAATCTGTGCGGCCCATCCAGTCCGAAGTAGAGCGTTTGCTGGTTCCTTCAATAAGAACTTCGTGAACCTTGCCTACTTCCTGGCGATTCTTTTGGGCACCCAGGGATGTTTGAAGAGAGATCAAACGGCTCAATCGGTCCAGTTTCACATCTTCTGGCACGTCATCTGCAAATTTCTTTCTGGCCAGGGTATGTTCTCTCTCAGAGTACTTGAACATATAGGCCATATCGAACTGACATTGCTCTACCACTTCCAGGGTTTCTTGAAACTGCTCTTCGGTTTCTCCCGGAAAGCCAACGATAATGTCAGTCGTAAGACCTACATCAGGCATTAATTCGCGAATCTGGCCCACCAGAGTGAGGAAAGATTCCCGACTGTAATCCCGATTCATTCGATTCAGAACATCCGTGGAGCCGGCCTGTAAAGGAAGATGGATATGATTGCAGAATCTCTTTTCTTCTGCCATGAGCTCCAGTAGATGCAAAGGAAAATCGTGGGGATGGGGCGAAGTAAATCGGATACGCTTGATTTCTGTCTCATCAAGGATTCTGCGAACCAGACCTGCGAAGTCCAGGCCATCGTCCATCTTATAGGAATTTACATTCTGGCCCAGCAAGGTCACTTCTGCAACATTGCGGTTCTTTACCAGGTTCTGTACTTCCTGAACAATACTATCCGGATTACGGCTGCGCTCGCGCCCGCGAGTAAAAGGAACCACACAGAAGCTGCAGAAATTATCGCAGCCCCGCATAATAGTAACAAAGGCCAGACAACCGGATACTACTTCAGGCTCGATTTCTTCGTAGGTCTCGCTGGAGGAAAGCCTGGCTAGAGTGGCCCCGCCTTTTCCGGTGCGAATATCTTCCACCAGTTGAGGCAGATCGCGGTAATTATCCGGTCCCAGGACAAGATCCACTGGCAAACCCATGCCATGTAAGTCCTCTCCCAGATTCTGCGCCATGCAGCCCAGAACGCCAATTACCAGCCCCGGATTCTTTCGCTTCAGATGATTCAGGGATTGCAGTCGACCATACACCCGCTCATGGGCTTTTTCTCGAATGGCGCAGGTATTTAGCAGGATTACATCTGCATCCGACTCGCTTTGAACCGTGCTGTACCCTCGATCGCCAAACAATCGCTTCACGATGCCAGAATCATATTCATTCATCTGACATCCGTAGGTTTCGACAAACAGTCGATTGGCTGATGTAGACCCGTCCTTCATTGCAGTGCCAGACTCGAAATCTGGGCTGTGGCGTCCAGTGCAGAAATGCGTCCCATAAAAGCATTATCCGGCTGGAGGGCCAATCTGAACCCGGGGCATCGCACTGAATGGGGATATTACCGACTCAATGCAGACAGCGCGGACCATCCCACCGGAAAAGACTACTCCGGGGAAGTAATGGACAGGGCAAAAGCAGAGTCCGGTGTAAGGTATGCAAAAAGGCAAACGAAAGGTACTGATGCTGTTGTTTCCCCGGGTTACCATCCTGGATTTCATCGCTCCTTACGATGTGTTTCGATACGTTCCCGACTGGGAAATTCATGTGGCCGGCCCGGAAAAAGGCCTGATTCAGGCAGAAGGCGGCCT
>JBHIXQ010000425.1:0-3268 GCA_041984705.1 Leptonemataceae bacterium
CCCTTTGGTCTGGTGGGGGTCATTCTGGCTCTGCTGGCCCATGGGGAGCCCCTATCTTTCATGTCGCTTCTGGGAGTGGTTTCTCTGGCAGGGGTTGTGGTTTCCAACACTCTGGTGCTGGTTCAGTTCATCATTAACCGCAGAAAAGAAGACTCTGATCTACATAGCGCCGTAGTGCGAGCCGGTTCCATGAGATTTCGTCCGGTGCTTTTGACCTCGCTCACTACTGTACTGGGTCTGATTCCCACGGTATACGGTATTGGTGGAGAAGATGCATTTGTGGCCCCACTGGCTCTTTCCTTTGGATATGGATTGATCTTCGCCACTTTTATTACCCTGGTTCTGGTCCCCTGCCTCTACTTGATCGCCGAGGACCTGAAGAATTTTGGGAGTGCATTGCTGGAGAAGTTCAATATTTCACTTCCTCCGGCTCCTGGAGAATAGTCAGACTCAGCTTTTCGAGAAGGAGAGATCACTATCGAAAATCGCCGGGGGGTGGCTTGTGACCTCTGGGGCCGCTCTCGCTTTGCTCGCCTTTATTAAAGGCAGCACCCGTTGGTCGGGGACTAATTTAGTATTTCTCCGTTCCGTGCCGGCCGAGGTTTCCGGATCCGCGGGTCCCAGGGATTCCTGGAGATCCGATCAAACCACACCTTCCGGCAGCAACAGCCAGAGCCGCACCTCCGTCGGCCAACAGCCAGAGCCGCACCTCCGTCGGCCAACAGCCAGACCCACATCTCCGTTCAGCGACAACCCGAGCGACTCTCGGTTCCTGAACACCCTCCGAGAGTTATTCTCTTCTGGCATCCATTCCGACGAACTCCTCAAGAAGCAAAGTGGACTGCTCCAATTTTTTCGGACACCTTTCAGGCAACCTTTTGCATTTCAAACTGCTCCGGGGATAGATTCCCCAGGTAGCTATGCTTCCTTCTACGATTGTAGAACAACTCGATATAGTTGAATATCCGATTTCGAGCATCCTTGACACTCTCGAATGAACGACAGTTCAACTCTTTCTTCATGCTGGCGAAGAATGATTCCGCGCAAGCATTATCCCAGCAGTCTCCTTTCCGACTCATGCTGGATACGAAACCATAGCCTCTCAGAATTTGCCGAAACTCATGACTGGCATACTGAGAACCTCGATCGGAATGAAAGATTAACCCGGAATGGACCCCTCTCTGAAGAGTAGCCATTTCCAGAGCGTCCCTAACAAGCGAAGTTTCCATATGCGGTTTCATGGACCAACCTACGATTCGTCTCGAATACAGATCCTCAATCGTACACAAATAGAGCCATCGAGAACCTGCACGAACCTGAGTAATATCAGATACCCAGACTTTATTCGGCGCTTCAGCATGAAAATTACGCTTCAGAAGGTTAGGGCTAATCGGGAACGAATGATTCGAATCCGTCGTACAAACCCGGAACTTCTTGCGCTTTTTGCCTGATATTCCGGCCTTTTTCATGGCACGGGCCACCGTTAATCGGCTAAAGGCATACCCTTCATCCTTCAAAGCATCCCAGAGTCTGCGAAGACCATAGCAGCGCTCATGCAAATCATACAGGCGTTGCAGCTCATTAATCAGCCAGGATTCTACAGGATCCGGACATTTAGCGTCCGCTTTCAAATGACTATAAAATCCAGATCTCGAGACTTCAAGGAGTCGGGCCATGCGCCTTACTGAAAACGTATCTTTGAGCATCTTCATGATCTCAAAGCGCTTCAGTCGTCCCGGGAGAGCATGGCCGCATACTTTTTTAAGATCGCATTATCCATCTTCAAATTTGCGATCTCTTCCTTCAGCCGTTTGATCTCCTCGGCATCATTACCGCGCCTGCGAGGTTCCGGTTGATCCTTTTGGTTCTTGATGTATTCCTTGCGCCATTGACGGAGCGTCCAGTAACTGATACCCAGACCCTCTGCAATTTCCCGGATGGATTCATCTCCTGTTAGAGTCTTGCGAACTGCCTGTTCCTGGAACTCAACGGAGTATTTTGGCTTCTTCATCTTAACCTCCTATTCAGAGGTTACCCAAATGGGGTGTCCACTATTTCTGGAGCAGTCCAAAGGGCGATGAATCACTCCCAGTATCCACTCCCAGTATCCACTCCCAGTATCCACTCCCAGTATCCACTCCCAGTATCCTGAGCGCGAAAGGTCTGGATGAGTTTCCGCACTCGTGTCAATGGGAAGATGCTAAAGAATAATCGAAGTATTTCGCCAAAGCGGGAATCTAATTGAGAGGATAATTTTTGTGAACACAGCCAGCATGGAGTCCGTCCAAATTCTCTGGCCTCCGCCGGGAAGACATACCTCTCCTCCCCCGCCGATCACTGCCGATAATACAGCTGCTTACCTCCAGGATGACATCAAATATCGAGCAAGACCCATTTCTTAAAAAAAACAGAATTGCAAAAATCCAACCTTATATTCAAATAGTTGGGACTTACCGGGCGGAGCTGCGTACAGAGGAAAATATGCGAAACAAACCAGCCAGGATTTACCTCTTCAAGTATGGCGGGGCTGATTGTTCGAGTAGATTGCTTTGGTCCAGGTGAGTTTTCCATTCGTTCGCGGTATGAATCAGAGCTTCGAGATTTGATTTTTCTGATTCCGGACTCTCGTTGGGATTCCACATTTAATTGCTGGGTCATTCCCGAAGAAGTGGAACCACTCAAGACTCTAACAAGCACGGGCAAATGCAGCCTCAAGTTTGAAGGGTTACTCGCTCTGGCAGACCTCAGAGAGGAACTCAAGCTTCGCCGCTATAGCAGTCAGACGCTGGACGCTTATGAATGGATTAATCGATTGCTAATTGTTCATTCAGGGAAGCCCGCAAAGAGAATCACTGAAGAGGATGCCCGGGCCTTCCTGGTGAGCTGGAGCGAATCCAGACAGATAGCTGATTCTACATTTGGGTTGGGCATTTCAGCTATTCGATTCTACCATGGGAAGGTACTTGGCAAGCGGTCCATGTTCCGAATTGGACATGGAAAACGCGGACGCAAATTACCCAGAGTTCTCAGCCTGAACGAAGTCCACCTGATTCTGGAATGTACGGTGAACCTGAAGCACCGGACTCTTTTGACAATCGTCTACTCCGCTGGTCTAAGGGTCAGTGAAGCCGCCAATCTTCGAGTAACCGACCTGGACTTTCAAAGGGGGACCATGAACGTCCTCTCTGGTAAGGGCAAGAAAGATCGAATCACGCTCTTCTCAGACTCTGCCCAGAAGCTAACCATCGAGTATCTGAAGCGTTACCGT
>JBHIXQ010000426.1:0-3250 GCA_041984705.1 Leptonemataceae bacterium
ACACCTGGCTACGGAAAAGCTGCAATAGTACCCCCGGACTAGTTTTCCAGTACAGGGGGACTAGTTTTCTAAAGAGAAAGCACTAAACCATCAAAAGCGGGCTCTGCAAAGCCCGGTCGGTCAGAATTGACTTTTTCGACCTGACTTGCCAGGTCATTGTAGATATGGCTTACCACCAGTCGCCCGGTTCGAATACGATCTCTCTGCTCCATTAGTTCCTGTAGAGAAACATGAGCCACGGTAGGATGATCTGGATCCGGCTGGGATTCGATGCTCAGTTCCACAATGCTTAGATCTGAATCTTCCAGTGCTTGAACCAGCAGATCATCCATGGCAGCATCTCCGCTGAAGGCAAAGAGCTTACCGGAAGGAAAGGAAAGCCTCAGTGCAACGCTTTCCGGTCTGTGAGTTACCGGCCTTGGCTCAATACTGGCTCCCATAAATGAAGTGGATTCGCTGGCCTTCAGCTCCTTGAAATACAGAGGAAAATCCAGTTCCATTCCTGGATACATCTGCTCCAGCAGATCTGTCACCGCTTGCTCTACTCCGGCCGGACCCAGAATCCAGAAGGGCTCCTTTCTTCTATCAATGTATTTGAAATGAATCAAAAGAAAGGGAAGCCCGCCTATGTGGTCTCCATGAAAATGTGTTAGAAACAGACTCTGAATGGTAGAAGGAGCAATCTTTTCCTGATTCATGCGCATCAAGGAACTGGCCCCATAGTCCACCAGCATACGAATGGTGCCGCTACTGGAAGGATCTGGCCACTGGGCCATATAGCAGGCGTGGGCCCGCCCATCGGTAAAGAATGCATTACCTGAACCAAGGATCAAGATTTGTTCGGACATAGGAACTCCTGGAGTAGCTACCGAATTTCGGTGCTACGGAAAATCTAATGCCCGGACTGCAGGGCTGCTACAATAAGATCGGCATATCGCGGTGTCATACGCAGCATCCCAAAATAGGTAAAATGATGAGGATCCGCAAAATATTGCATAGGTAGCTCATCATGCAGGGAAACATAGCCGGAGCCATGTTCCTGGCGCAGATACTCTTTAAAGTCTGCAAAGTACTGACTGTCTTCGAATACGGCACTTTCCACTGGATTTTCCGGATTCAAAATCAAAAGCATGGGACAATCCAGCCGGTTTCTTACATCCTTCAGTCGCTTTAACTGATACACCGGAACAAAATCCTGCACAGGTAAATAGGTCTTTACGATTCTAAGATTGTTGTAGGGAATCAATGCAGGACGATGCTTCCAGTTATCTGGCTGAATGCGCTGCATATAATCCTTCAGATATTCCATATCCGTTAAATCCATCAAGCGCTGATCTTCCAGAAACCAGCGACGATGCTGCACCTGATCTACCGGCGCCTCTTTCAGTCCAAATTGACCCGGCATACGAAGACCTTCGCCGTACTTTCGATTCGCTTCGCTAGCTGGCTGAAGAGAATTATCCACAATGACATGGCTGAGTTTCAGTCGAATCCATCCCTGACGCTCTTCAGGCGCCAGAGGGATTTTCTTCCATCCGGAGCCATCCGCCCTGTATTCGCGAGAGCGAACAGGAGTAACATCTATGTTGCAAGGATCCGTAAAAAACAGATTTCGCTGCATGGATTCATTTTGCAGAAGTTCGGCCGGATAGTTGTAGGTTTCTTCCCAGTGAGGCTCCCACAGGGCAGCCATGTCTGAGTCCAGGCCAGAAAGCTCTACATCGGAAGAGAACCATTCCAGGGTAATTTGAAATCCAGGTGTAAACAGCTCCGGAGGTATTTCGAAGTTAAGTTCATCCCCTGCATAGCCGGCCGGGAATGCAACGCAGCCCGAGGTCTTCCCTTCGCGATAAAGCCCACCTGCCAGAGGCCTTCCCTGATAATAGATATAGCTCTTCAATGGCGATCCGGATTCAGCCTTTCGATTGAATTCCAGAGCATCCCACCATTGCCCGGAGAATCGAATGCCGGCCAGAAGCCCGCTCATCAATCCAGAAGAAATCTCAGTAAGCGATAACCGATCCAGATGTTCCCGTGCGAAAGACCCCGGATAGAATCTCTGTGCTGGAACTCGTCGCTTGAGAAACTCAAAATGTGCATCGGTGTCAAAAGCCGGCCCAGGAATATGAGGCGGCGTTAGATGTTCTAAATCCAGATCCACCAGAGCCATAGGATACACCACCAGATCCGGCTTCATGGCATTAATTCTGGGTGTATAATGGAAAGCATCCTCCGGCATCATCGCAGCATGGGAAATCAGCTCCACCTGCACCGGATGATTCAAGCGCTTGCGAAGCAACTGCTCCAGCACCTCGGTTTGCACGGAGTAACGGGCTATGCTGGAACCCAGAACAACGATGCGATAGGGCTCTGTTTTATTTTTCGGTTCTGTTCCCAATGCTTCCCGGGAATTCCCGGTGGGTTTCGTCTCTGAATCTTGCTTACCTTCATATTCAGGCCCTGGTTCGGAGTCAGAGCCCCTATCAGGCTGTTGCATAGCATTCCCTGGCTGCGAGAGCTTCTGGTCATTTTCAGCATCAGCCCTGCTGGTACCATTAGCTGCCGACTCATTCTGGCCGGATGCGAAGGATCTTTCGGCAAAGCGAAAGTTCCATTCAAAGTTATACCATCGATAGGAATCCCAGCCACTGTGATTGGCCGGCTGAAAAATAAGATAATCAAAAACGAAGCGATCCAGCAGAAGGGTGGAGGCCAGAAAAATAAGAATCCAGATCAGAGTCTTTCCACCGGGCATGGTGCAAGACTGTTCCGAGGCGGTTCTATGTCATTCAATATCAGGATTGAAAGGGACGGGCTTCCAGAAGCAGAGCCTTTCCCAGACCACGATACCGCATCCAGCTGGATGCTCTTTGTCCGGATTGCTCCAACCTCGAATACAGCTCCTGGATCTCTGATTCCAGCATACTGGCCGGACAAAGCAGTATTTGATCCCTTTCTCCCAGTCTTCCGCGTGACACTCTCCAACGATCCGCCGAGAAATTTTGATAATAATCCCTTAGATCCGGAAGCTTGCGAGCCCTGGAACCATACCGGATGAGTATAGGAGAGAGTCCAAATCCACAGAACTGCAGCCCGCCGCTATCGGACAGGCTCAGACTCAATCCCAGGATATCCCTGGGAGCGGCCACTCGAATCTGTTCCAGATAACCCTGCACCGGATCATCGTGGTTACCCAGGGCATCGAACATAGATCCCAGAAAGTCGTCTGAAATCTCCTCCTTGCTGGAAA
>JBHIXQ010000427.1:0-3242 GCA_041984705.1 Leptonemataceae bacterium
AGGAATTTACCTCTCCTGGGCGCCCGGGGAATGACCATCACTCCTGGCTGGGCTGCTGGTTGGTTTTTTATTCCCATTGCCAACTACTGGAAGCCTTACGAAGCAATGAAGCAATTATGGCAGGCCAGCGAAACTGCAACAAAAGGCTCTCCTGGATCTTCCTGGAAATCCGCTCTGGTGCCGGGATTTATGAGTGGTTGGTGGGCTCTGTGGGTGATCGCAAACATCGGAGGATCCATTTCCTATCGCCTGGGTATGCGCGCAGAGACTCTGGAGGATTATTTGATGGTGGGGTATCTGGATCTGGTGGTGCTTCCTCTGGAAGCAATTGCAGCTGTGCTATATTTGAAGATTATCCGCGGTATAACGAATAACCAGGAGGCTGCCAGTGCAACGGTGGTAGAACGTGAAGGGGAGGCACCCTTTTCATCGCATGCGAACTCAGATGGTAACAGGGCAAAATCCGACTCCGACAATGGAGTGGCCGCGACCGAATCCAGATTCCCATCCACCGATGGGCGAGATTTTGAAAGCAGATTCCCGTCCAGCAATCAAGAAGATCCCTACGGATCAAGGCCGCGGGAGTGATCGTAGGGAAAGCTCGATCGAAGTATGCCGGAAGTTGACCGCTACTTCAAAGCCAGCCTCAGTCTGGAGAGGTTCTCTACCAGCTTTTCGAAGGTTTGATCTCGGTGAGGTTCGGTGGGGAAGGGCAGCACTTTGCGGCCATCATCCCCACTCATCTCAATAATAATGGTAGCTTCATCGCCTTTGCGAATGGTTCTGGCAAATGCCAGATTGATTAACTCTCCATCGCCCAGGCGAAGCCACATTATCCGTTCCTCTGCAGAAAATCCTTCATAAAATCAGCCAGGGCTTTGCATCCTTCCTGACTCATTGCATTGTAGATGGATGCGCGAAGTCCTCCAACAGAGCGGTGGCCTTTCAGTCCATCCATACCCTGCTTTTTGGACTCTTCCAGGAATTTTGCATTCAGTTCATCGGATTTGCAGTTAAAAGTAATGTTCATCAGTGAACGACTATCTTTCTGCGAATGGCCAATGTAAAACTCCGGATTGGCATCGATTACATCATAGATCAGGGCTGCTTTGCTTTCATTGTGCTTTGCAATGCCCTGAAGTCCACCTTTGCTGTCGATCCATTCCAGAATCAGCCCAAGCATGTAGATCTGAAACGTTGGCGGTGTGTTGTACAGGCTTTTGTTTTCTCCGTACGTACTGTAACGAAACATCGTAGGAGTATCCTCTTTCTCGCGCTTGTAAAGCTCACGATCTACGATGGCCACCGCCATGCCGGATGGTCCTGCATTCTTTTGCAGACCTGCATAGGCAATGCCAACGCTGTCCCAGTCAATAGGCTTGCTCAGGAAGTCAGAGCTCATATCGATGGTCAGCACACTATCAGCCGGTTTCGGGAAGCTCTTAAACTGAGTACCGAAGATGGTATTGTTGGACGTTGCATGGACATAGTCCAGGCCGGATGGAACGTTGATAGGATCCGGAATATGATTGAAGTTCGAATCTTTTGAACTGGCAATTTCCTGCAAATCAATGCCCTGGATTTTGGCCTGTTCCATGGCTTTCTTGGACCAGCTACCTGTATTGATGTAGCCTGCCTTTCTTCCTTTTCCGGACAGATTCATGGGGATGAGCGCGAACTGAGTGGATGCGCCGCCTCCCATATAGTTGATGTCAAAACGGTCCGGAATATTTGCGATCTTTCGCATTAATTCGAATGATTTTTCATGTACGGCATCAAAGATCTTGCCGCGATGAGACATCTCAATAATGGACATGCCGCTACCCTGAAAATCCAGAAATTCATCTCTGGCTTTTTCCAGAACTTCAACCGGCAAAGTCGCCGGTCCGGCGGAAAAATTATAGATTCTACCCATACTTTACGTAAAACCTGCGGGCCTGCGCTACGTAAAGTGAGATTTAGGGAGTAGGAAGGGCTGTCAGAGTCGCTTCCTATTGAATGACTGTGACGGGACAGTCAGAGCAGGGATTTTCGGTAAATCAAGAGCAACAATTGCTGTGTGGGGATTCGGGCTGGCGATGGATGCCCATGGAAGTTAGCCCTGGCTCAGTTCCCGCAGTTCGTGGCTCTGACGGGCAATGCTTTCAATGCCCTGTTTGAGTCGCGTGGAGGCATCGTTAATTCTGCTCACTTCTGTGTCCAGGCTGGCCATCGTTCTGGATAATTCTTTCTGACCTTCGATCTGCTCTCGTGCAGTATTGATCACGCTGCCCGCTCGATCCCGCTGGGTTTCCAGCTCCGCTATCAAATTTTCCAGGATTTCATTCTGACTCCTGAGCAGATCGGATGTGGCCCGAACCTGCTCCTCCGTTTCCTTTGTTCTCGCTCTTTGATTTCCGGCCTGACTTACGGCATTATCTGCATGGGAACGGGCGCTGGAAATCGTATGCAGCGATTGTTCTACGATTTCGCCAATCTTTCGCACATTTTCTGCCGTGTAGTCGGCCAGCTTGCTGACCTCTGTGGCTACTACAGCAAATCCCCGACCTGCATCGCCGGCTCTGGCGGCTTCAATGGATGCATTGAGAGAAAGCAAATTGGTTTTATCTGCAATCTCAGTCATGATCGTCGTAATCTGCCTGACGCTGGCAAAGGCCTGCTCGAGATCCACCAGGCTTCCCATGGTTTCCTCGATGGCACGGCCGGTACTTTGCATACTTTCCATGCTTTCGCGCGCCGAACGGTTCAAGGAATCATTGGATCCAGCCACTCTTTCAATAATTCGGCGCAATTCCTGGCTTTCAGTGGCCATTCGTTCAATTCCTTCGCTCTGGGATTGAACGGTCTCCGAGGTGCTGGTAGCGCTGGCAGTCAATTCCTCGGAAACAGCATTGGCCTGTTCCAGGGCCGCAGCCTGCGCCTCAATGCGTCCTGTGGTATCGTCCACGAACTGCTTGAAATCGGCGGTGGTTTTCTCCAGCTCCAGTGCATGGTTTGCCAGCTTCTTTCTTCTCTCTTTCAGCGAATCGATGAGAGCTATTTTTTCCGAAGCATGATCCTCTGCGATGCTGGAAAGCCCTCTATGCATCTGTAATACCCCTGCGACAATGCTTCCGGCAAGAACAATGAACAATGTCTGTAGAATGCTGTTGGGCAGGCTGAGGATATTGTTCAAGGGATCTGGCTTTCCACCAAAGATAACTCCGCTATGAGCCGCCAGAAAGAGACCCATGGCATAAAGC
>JBHIXQ010000428.1:0-3234 GCA_041984705.1 Leptonemataceae bacterium
CATGGCACTTCTTGGAGGAATTGGAGTTGTTCACTACAACAACAGCGTGGAGCGTCAGGTAGAACTGGTAGAGAAAGTTAAGAGGTTCAAGAACGGATTTATCACCGACCCCATAGTTCTCAGTCCTCAGCACACAATTGCAGATCTATACAAGATAAAAGAGAAATACGGATTTTCCGGAATTCCCATTACCGAGGATGGAAATAGAACGGGAAAACTGGTTGGAATTGTCACCAACCGGGATGTGGACCTGGAAAAGGATTCCTCCATTCCTCTATCCCAGGTTATGACCCGGGATTTGATTACCGCTCCGGACGGATTTTCCCTGGCGGAAGCCAACCAGGTTCTCAAAGAATCCAAGAAGGGAAAGCTTCCCATCGTAAACGATAGAGGTCAACTGGTGGCCCTTATCTGTCGTTCAGACATCAAGAAGCACCGTGAATATCCAGACGCCTCCAAGGATGCAGCCAAGCGCCTGATGGTAGGAGCAGCCATCTCTACGAAGCTGGAAAGCCGCGACCGACTGGAAGCCCTGGAAGCTGCTGGTGCCGATGTAATCATCATCGATTCAGCCCAGGGAAACTCCCATTATCAGATTGAATTGATCCAGTACATCAAAAAGCATTTCCCGAGATTGGACGTTATAGCCGGTAACGTTGTAACCATGGAGCAATGCAAAAACTTGATCCGTGCAGGTGCCGACGCTCTTCGAGTGGGAATGGGCCCTGGATCGATTTGCATTACTCAGGATACCATGGCAGTGGGTCGTGCTCAGGCCACCGCTGTTTATCAGACAGCCAGGTATGCAGCCCGGGAAGGAGTGCCTGTGATTGCAGATGGCGGTATCTCCAACATCGGTGATATTTCCATTGCGCTGGCCATCGGCGCATCCACCACCATGATGGGCTCTATGTTTGCAGGCACTCATGAAGCGCCCGGCGAATACTACTACGAAAATGGAGTCCGTCTCAAACGATATCGTGGTATGGCTTCTCTGGAGGCCATGGAAGCCGGCGGAGCCAAACGTTACTTCTCCGAGGATCAGGACATTAAAGTGGCTCAGGGAGTGACCGGTTCAGTTGTAGATAAGGGCTCTATGTTTCAGTATCTACCTTATCTGGTACAAGGGCTGCGTCAGAGCTTCCAGGATATGGGAGTTAAAAGCATTGAGCAGCTACATCAGGAATCCCATGCAGGAAAGACCAGGTTCGAAATGCGTTCCTTGAGCGCTCAGGCCCAGGGCACGGTTCATGGCCTCTATAGTTTTTCCTATCCTGGAATAGGAAGCGCTCGTCGGGAACCCTGAAAAGAATTATCCTGAACCAATGATGGATTTCGAGAAATACAAAGAAATCAACGACCAGCGATTGAATTACCGGGAAATGGAGGATGCCACCGTAGTGTCTTCCTACCGAAACGTTGGATGCGGAGACGGTTATCGCCTCTATCTCAAGATCGATGAGCAGTCTCCGGATCAGACAATACTGGATGCCTCCTATACTACAACAGGATGTGGTTTCGGTCTGGCAGCCCTGGCCATGGCTACGGAATGGGTGAAGGGAAAACCTCTGGCCCGTGCTGAATCCATTACCTCTGCCGACATTGAGGAGCTGTTTGAATTCCCGGAACGTAGAAAGAACTATCCGGATTCTGCCGTAGAAGCCATGCAAAAGGCTGTGGCAGATTATCGCAACGGAACCGGTGTTAAGCCCGAGGACCGAATTACCAGAGCCTATGCCCTGGAAAAACTCAAGGAGCAGGGGCATCTCAGAGGAGAGAAGCTCACTCAGATCATCCTTGAAGGAGAGGACTTTTCTGGAGTGGATCTGTCCGGCGCCAATCTTCAGAATGCATTTCTGCAGAATGCTAGCTTTGAAGGGGCCAACCTGCGCGGCGCTCGTCTAAGAGGGGCCTTTCTGAATAACTGCAATCTCAA
This sequence comes from Leptonemataceae bacterium, assembly GCA_041984705.1. Lineage (GTDB taxonomy): Bacteria > Spirochaetota > Leptospiria > Leptospirales > Leptonemataceae > UBA3465. The sequence continues at coordinate 1,937 of JBHIXQ010000428.1, forward strand.
GAATGCGGATCTTCGGGAGTCCGATCTGCGTTGGGCCAAGCTTACCGGTGCTAAAGTAGAAGGGGCTCAGTTCCAGGATGCCATATATGACATCGGGACCAAACTGGATCCCCGACAAACCCAGCTTTTTAAGATAATGAAGCGCGAGGGCCGTGATCTATACACGGAAAAGCAACCGGAAAGAGTATAATTGCTTTACAAGACAACTTCCCCTGCAGCAACCTTGACCCATGGCACTGCAACCCGGTGACGAGAAAACCCTGGACCGACCAACCTTTTTGCATGAGGGCGTATTTGTCATCCAGGGAACTCTGGTGAGGGTGGTAGAGGTGTCCGACGGAGGCCAGGAAGTAGTGGTGGAATACACGGATAAAGAAGGGTTTCCTCACTACATTAAAGGTATTCGCCCGGAGGAACTCATATAATGGTAGAGTTGCTCCTTATGCGCTCCCCGGAGGCTGTGGTGCGCATTACCGAGGATCTCAAAATGGAAAATGCACGGGAGTTTTATGAAGACTTCCTGGCATTACATGAGCCCGGGGTAACGGACATCTATCTGGACTTTCGATTGGTCCGCTTTGTGGATAGTTCCGGCATCGGAATCCTTTTAAAGTGTGAAAAGGATTTGAAAGACCGGGGGGCCAGCATTAGCGTTTTTGGCCTGGGAAAGTCCTTGCTTTCGGTTTTTAAACTGGCAGGCTTGCTTCCGGTATTACCTCATCTGGACGACGAAGAAATGGGGCAGAGATTCCCGGATTTGTTTTCCTGATACCTCAAGATACCGTAGTCCTGCTTCGATGTTAGAACCAGGAGTATTCGAACGAATGAGATCTGCCTTCCGCCCATACTGGCCCCTGGCCCTGCTATTAACATTCACCTTTCAAAGCTGCATGGGTGGCTTCTATTCCAGAGAAAATAAGATTCTGGATAACTACTTTGCAATCTATACCCTGGAGTCCGAGGATTATCCGGATGAAGAGCTGCAGGCCTATATGGGCAAGCAGCAGAAATTCCCCAGCATGAAGCCTTCGGATCTTATTCAGATCCTGGGAGGACTTAAGTTTCGCAAAGAGAGTCTCTGGGGCTCAGATGTTCGCCCGGTATTCTATCCTGCAGAAGTGGAGCGATTCGCCACAGCGCTATCTCGTACCATGAAGAACGTGGAGGAGAACAAAAGGATCCTGCTTATTTCCAGGTTCGATCCAGATGAGTCGGTGCTCAGCAGAATGGAAAGAACCTCGCTGGTGATGTGGTACGATACCAACGGCCTGAATCTTGTATTCGGTGAAATCAAGGAA
>JBHIXQ010000429.1:0-3230 GCA_041984705.1 Leptonemataceae bacterium
TTCTTTCACCGTGGCCAGCGGCGGCTCCGGTGGAATCTTTGCTCCTTCGCTTTTTATCGGAGGAATGCTGGGCGGGGCCGTAGGGACACTTACCAGCTATCTATTTCCTGATCTGGATATTTCGGTACCCTCATTTATCCTGGTGGGAATGGCCGGCTTTTTCAGTGGCGTGGCCGGCGCTCCCATGGCAGGAATGATAACCGTATGCGACATCATCGGCAGCTATGCCCTATTGCCTCCACTGATGATCGTCTCCATCATATCCTCGGTGCTTTCCCATAAATGGTCAGTGTATCGCGGACAGATGAAGAACCGCTTCGAATCCCCGGCTCATTATTACGATATGAACCTGGACATCCTGGATTCACTCAAGATCCGAGATGTGTTTTCAGAATTTAGAACCAGGGCTGTTTGCGAAAACCATATGCTTCTGGCAGATCTGGAAGACCGAGCCCATGAGATACAGGCCAGCGATTTTATTGTGATCGATAATGAAAGCAAATACAGAGGCGTCTGTTCGCTGCGAAGGGTGCACCATTCCAGGCATACAGGAGCCATTAGAATGCTGGTCACTGTCGAAGATGTTCTCGATACTGTACCACCTTTGACGCCGGATGATACCCTGGCCCGGGCCCTTCGCATCCTCATGCATTCAGAAGTAGATAAGTTTGCTATTATTGATCGGAGTGGCACCCTGCTGGGATACCTTCGATTTAACGATGTTTTCCAGGCTTACCACGATAAGGTTCGACCGTTGCATCCATCCGCGCCCCCTCCTGAATAAGAAATCTGGCAGCTGTAGCCAGGTATACCTTAAAACGGTTGTCAGCGCGGCCTTTTGCATTATCTTCGCGTACATCACATGGTAGTGGCCGAAGATACATTGATCAAGCAAGAGCTTCTAAATAAGAAGCTGGCCGATCCCCGCGATGAAATCCTGATCCGGCATCAATCCCAGGGGTTATTTACGCTCTTTAGAGCGGAGTTGCGGCGGGAAAAAAAGGTTCATCGCTGCTATATCGTGAAGCAGGTGGACTCCGCGAAGATGGGTCTTCTGGAAGCGGACGGACTGCGCGCTCTGGGCGAAACCGGTTGTGCTGTACCGTCCACCCATGGACTTATTGAATCCAGAGGTCGTAGCTTCCTGATCATGGATTATGTAGAAACTGGATCCAAGCGGCCCGGTCAGGCGTCCTTCGAAGCCAATCTGAAATCTCTGTACCAGGAACGACAGACTTCCTATGGCTGGAAAGAAGCCAATTACATTGGCACACTGGACCAGCCCAATGAATGGCATGATCGTTTCGCAGATTTCTGGTGGCAGGATCGAATTCTTCCCCAGGCTGTGATGGCAATTCAGAAGGGATTTCTGAAATCTTCGGATCGCAAGACTATGGAAACCATGGTGTACAGATTGAGTGAATCCTGGGGACTGGATGACATAGGTCCTCGCCTGGTGCACGGGGATCTGTGGTCCGGCAATGTAATTGTTTCATCCGAGGGCCAGACTTATTTCATCGATCCATCGGTGGCCTGCTCTCATCCTGAGCAGGACCTGGCAATGCTGCAACTGTTTGGTTCTCCGTTCGATATGGGCAAGGAACTCTACGAAATGCTGGGATTGCCTCCTGGCGCAGGCGAAAGAGTTCCATTCTTTCAGCTTTATCCTCTGCTGGTGCACGTGAATATTTTCGGCGCGAGCTATGTAAACGGAGTTAAAGAGGTTCTTCGCACATATCGCTAGTCATCGATTTTTACGATAACGATCATTCCTTTCATAGCCATCCATCATATCGGTAACCATCCACTCTATCGATAGCGATCCATTCGACATACCGTCCCTTCATTCAGCTCTACTCCTGGTTCAAAGGAATGCGAATCGTGAACTTGCTGCCATGGTCTGTGCTGGATTCTAATTGAATGGTGCCACCGTGTGATTCTACGATTCTGTGCACGAGACTCAATCCCAGTCCAAACCCTCCAGAGGATCCATTCTCCTGGATTTTTCCATCGCTCGCTCTGGCCGCCCTTCTGTAGAATGGCTCAAAGACTCGATCCTTTTCCTGCTCCGGAATGCCGCTACCATTGTCCTGAATAGTAATGGTGGCTGAATCCGCTTTCCTGTGCAAATCCAGGCTGATGCTTCGATTTTGCGTATCAGTATGTCGCACTGCATTTTCCAGAAGATTCTGTATTGCAATGGCCATCCTTGCTTCATCGTAAGAAGCTGAAACATCCTCCAGTGAATGTTCAATGCGAATGCCTGCAGCAGAGAAACGCTGAATACATCTCTGAAGCATGGGCTCCAGGCTCTGATATCTGGGCTGGAGGGCCCCATGCAAGCTGCTCAGTCTTTCGTTTTCCAGCACTTCGGTTAGCATGGTATCCAGAAGGCGGATTTCCTCCTTTAACGCTTCTGTTCGCCTGGATTCTGGAATGAACTCCAGAGAAAGCTTCATTCTGGTGAGAGGAGTTCGTATTTCGTGGCTTACATCCAGAAGTAACTGTCTTCTGGATTCCAGCATGGACTGTATTTTGCCCTGCATATCGTTGTACAGAGAGGCCAGCTGACCCAGCTCATCTCTACGATGCAGTTTGATTCGATAATCCAGGTTCCCGCGGGATGTCTCCTGAACGCCTGTCATCAATGCTTTGATTGGCTTCAATGTCTTTCGCATCAGTGAGTAGGCCAGGAGCAGAACTCCGGACAGAGTAATTAGAAAAGCCAGGACTCCCCAGGGATTTCCATCCGGCCCGCCAAATTGATACTGAATCCAGTAGGTTCCCTCCGGGCGACGGATTCTTGCAGTCAGCTGCCCTTCATGAAAGTCCAGAACGTTGCCGGTATGAATATAGAAGTCTTCTTCTTCAAAATTGCTCTTCGGATTCAGGAAATTGAAGGATGCATCATGCATGGCGGCATTCGACGCATCCAATGCAGAGTCCGGGGATTCGGTCCGCTCTTCGCGAGAGCTCATGTCCGGAACCAGGGCCTCGGGATCCGGAGAATAAGCCAGCGCCAGATCCTGCTGTTCTTTCATCTGGAGTGCCAGCGCTGGGTCCGGAGGATTGCCCAGACGAAGGATTGCCGATTCCAGCAAGAATAGAACTGTACCTTCCAGTTTGTTTTCCTCCTGCCAGGAACGACCGAGCCTGAAAAAGCCAAAACCCAGAAGATTCAGCAATAGGCCGGCCAGGAGGAAAATGCCAATTAGCTTTAGAAAGATCGA
>JBHIXQ010000430.1:0-3213 GCA_041984705.1 Leptonemataceae bacterium
CGGTCCGGTAATCTCCGGAAGAGAAAGACTCAGTCGTCCTCTTCCTCCTCATCGGTATCATCATCAGAGTCATCTGAATCGTCGTCATCATCCGAATCATCATCATCGTCGGAGTCGTCAGAATCTTCTGAGTCCTCGGAACCTTCAGACAATACATCCACAGGTTCAGTTTCTCCGATTTCATCCAGATCTTCTTCGGAATCGTCCGTTACCGGAGCGGCACTGGACAGAATTTCCATTGCCTCATCGCTATCTTCTTCCCGGAGTTCTTCCCTGAGCTGCTGTCTTGCATCGTCGGTAATAAAACCGTAGCGAACCATATCCTCGGAAATAGCCATCATAGCCTGCACAGCAGGTTTGCGGTTTTTCCATTTTCGTGGAATCTCCAGACGCTCGGCCTGGTCAATTACCTCGAAGGCAGCTACAGCTGTAGCGTACTTATCGTTACGGGTAATTTCCAGTAGTTTGTAGATTTCAAATTCGCGGGGTTCTTTTGCCATAGAAGGACCTGAAAGGACGGGCTATGCCATGGGTGGAACGTCCCTTGCATGCGTCAACCGGTTTTCCACATTATGCCGCCAATGACAGGTTGGAAGCAGCCCGGCTCAGCCCGGGAAAAACAGGAAAGCCTCAAAGAGGTCATTTGATGTCAGCATAGGGACCAGACAATCCCGCATCCTTTTACCTTACCTGTCGTCCCTCTGGTCTGAAACCCGGGGATTGCTGACGGAATAGTTACGGGGCCATGGGACCCAGGAAATAATTATCCCTAGGCGCCAGGAGCCTTTTATCACCTGGCTGCCTGAGTAAGGACTAATCCTGCTCCGATAACCAGCGCTCCGCTTCCAGGGCTGCCATACATCCGGATCCGGCAGCAGTGATTGCCTGTCTGTATTTCTTGTCCTGAACATCCCCGGCTGCATAGACCCCTTCGATGTTGGTCCTGGCAGTTCCAGGCACGGTTTTGATGTAGCCCTCTTCATCCAGATCGATCTGACCCACAAATGGATCGGTGTTTGGCTTATGGCCGATGGCAAAGAATAATCCGCCCACATCCAGGGTCTTGCTGGATCCATCATTTACATTCTTCACTGTAATATTTCGAATCTGCTTATCGTCTCCGCTTGCGGATTCAATAACGCTGTTCCAGACCATCTCTACTTTAGGATTCTCCACAAGCCTTTTGGCCATAATGGCGGATGCGCGCAGCTCATCCCTTCTATGAACTACATATACCGTAGAACCGTACTTGGTAAGATAGGTAGCTTCTTCGGCGGCCGAATCTCCACCTCCGATGACGGCCAGAGGAACATCCCTGAAAATAGGCAAAGCGCCGTCGCACACAGCACAGGCCGATATTCCACGTTGCCAGTAGTTATCCTTTCCTGGAATATCCAGGGTTTTGGCCGTGGCTCCGGTGCTAATAATGACTGATTTGGCCAGAATGGGATCCTTATCCAGTTTGTGCTCTGGCCAGAGCTTGAAAGGCCTTTCGGAAAAGTCCACTTTGGCAATGGTTTCTGTAATGATCTTCGTACCAAAGCGAGTGGACTGAGCTCTCATTTTGTCCATGAGCTCCGGTCCGGAGATGCCTTCTGGAAATCCAGGATAGTTTTCTACCTCTGTGGTTGTTGTAAGCTGGCCCCCGGCTGCAATTCCTCCGGCCATAAAGCCTTCGTAGAGCACAGGACTCAGTTCGGCTCTTGCTGCATACACTGCAGCTGTATGTGCGGCCGGGCCGCTACCAATGATGACTACATTATGTATCTCTGACATGTGTATAGAAAGCGCGTCCGAGCTTCTGTCGTCACCGGTTTTTTATTTTCCTTTTTCTTTCCCGGGCCTTTACAAGATTGTCCTTGTGAAACCCAGGATCTGGACACTGACCGAAGCTCGCCAGGCTCTGCCCGAGATAAGACGCATTACCGACGAAGCCAGAAATCAGTTCGAAGAAGTGGAAAGCAAAATTCGAACCGAAATTATGCCAGAGAACGTTCAGGAGCAACAGGAAGCCAGGCTGCAGGAGATCATGGCTGCCTGGGCTATGAGCATAATGGAGCTGGGGGTGGAAGTGAAGGGCCCCTGGCTGGTGGATTTTGATCATGGCGCCGGCTACTATTGCTGGCATCATGGCGAGGAAGATGTATCTTTTGAACACGGATACGAAGAAGGATTTGCCGGTCGTCGTCCCATTAACGAGGATTTGAATGATCTGTGAATCCGGGGGATCGGCCCTGTTGCGGATGTGTGAGCAAGAACATTTCTGGGGATTTCTACATAAGGCCGTAGCAGTCAGAGGTGGTTCCCGGAAAGCAGCAGACCGGATCCAATATTAGAAAATTGTCTTAATAACTCTCTAATTCGGAGGATGAAGTGAGCGTTGAAGCAGGATTTAAACTCAAGAATCAAACTGTGGTTCTGGAAGATGGAAGCAAAAAGAAGCTTAAAGATCTTCTGGGAAAAAAAGGTATGGTGCTATACTTCTATCCCAGGGACAACACACCCGGATGTACAAAAGAAGCCTGTTCCTTTCGCGACCATAATGCAGATATAAAGAAGCTGGGTTATAGTATTGTGGGCGTGAGCGCCGATTCCGTTGAGTCCCATCAGAAGTTTATCGCAAAGCAATCCATTAACTTTCCCCTGATATCGGACGAGTCCGCTGATCTGTGTCAGCAAATGGGAGTCTGGGCTGAAAAGAACATGTATGGAAAGAAATTCATGGGAATTCAGCGATCTACCTTCCTGCTGGATAGCAATCTAAAAGTGATTCAAGCCTGGCCCAAAGTCAAAGTAGATAACCATACGAAGGAAGTGATGGAAGCCATCAAGGGAGCCGGAAAATGACCGTACGTTTTGAAGAAAATCCTATAAAATTCAGTGTAGCCGATCAGGCTGCCATGGATCGAATTACTACAATCCTGCCAGTGCTGGAAAAAACCGATGCAGATACAATAACTGCATTTTTACGAAAACCGGAGATGCGCGAACGTCTGCAGCGTCAGCTATCCCAGGGCACTTTTTCTGGAAAAACCGGCACGGTTCTGGATATAAGTGGCGAGGGCCTCATTCTGATTGGAGTGGGCAAAGCAGAAAGCTTTCATCCGGACAATTTGCATTCCTCTTTACTCAAGTTTGCATCCAGTCTCAAGGACTGCGAAAATAAGAAGTGGATTCTCGCTTTTTCTCAGGACCTGGTACAGGCCATGGATG
>JBHIXQ010000431.1:0-3209 GCA_041984705.1 Leptonemataceae bacterium
CACCTACACACTGAACAAGCGAATACTGTCCCTGAGTCCAGGTGATGAAGTTAGCGTAGAAGTAATGAAACGAAATGGGAATCGGGAGCTGAAGAAAGCGACTCTGGCTCCCCTGCCAGAAAGGTACAAAGAGCAATACAACAATAATACCGGATATCCTAATTGAGACGTCACTATACTCAACCTGTGGATCGCCTGGAGCTGGCGGACTGTCAGGCTCTGGTGGATCTGGCCATTCTCGAGGATGCGCCAGCCGGGGATCCAACCACAGAAGCTGCTTTTGAAGAGAAGCAGATGGCCAGCGCCCTTCTGATACCGCGTGAGCCAGGAGTTTTCTGCGGCAATGCCATAGCAGAGCACCTATTGACCCGTTATCGCAGCCTTACTGGCTATTCCGTAGATCTGGAAAGCTATCTGAAAGATGGAGAATGGTTCGAAAAGGGACAGAAGCTAATGAGTCTTACTGGTTCCTTACGAGGGATTCTTCGCCTGGAAAGGCCCTTTTTGAATTTTCTGCAGTACCTTTCAGGCATTGCCACAACAGTTAACAGGGCCGTGGAACAGGCCGGCGAAGGGATTGAGATTCTGGATACTCGCAAGACCCTTCCCGGGTACCGCCGCCTGGCAAAGTATGCGGTGTACTGCGGAGGTGGGACCAATCACAGGATCCATCTTTCCGATATGGCGATGATCAAAGATAACCATGTTCAGGCAGCAGGTTCCATTGCAGCAGCTGCAGAGCGAATTCGAAAGAAGTTTCCGGACCTACCCATAGACATTGAAATAGATACCCTGGATCAGCTGGATGAAGCCCTGCAGCAGTCGCCGGATGTGATATTACTGGATAATATGAATGGAGACCAGATTCGTCTCGCTGCCAGTCGAATACGACAGGCATCCAGTGAGATACGAATTGAAGTGTCCGGTGGATGGACCCCGGATATGCTGAAAGAGATCAAGGATGCGGGGCCCCTGGGAGTAAGCATGGGATATATTACCCATACTACGCGATTTCTGGATCTAAGTCTGGGAATACGATAGTTTCAGAGGCGAAGGGAATAGTCCATGAACGAGAAGCAGCTCTACAATGAAGCCCTGAAGCAGGCGAAATCCGGTAAGCTGGATGCTGCTGTGAAACTGTACCTGAAAGCGATTCAACAGAACCCATCCTTTCGTCCTGCACTGATGAATCTTGGGGCAATCTACGGAAAGCTTCGACGTCCCGAGCAATCGATTCAGTACTATGAGGCCGCATTGAAGCTTCAGGCGGATGAAGCTGTGCATTTCAATCTGGGAAGCGAGTACTATCAGACAAAAAAATATGAAGTATCTGCGGCCCATTTAATCGCATGTCTGAAAATCAATCCAAAGTTCCTACGAGCCCATATACTTCTGGCCTATGTTTACGAAGCACGATCTCTGTCTGAAAAGGCTGAAGTTTACTTTCGAAACGCTCTCAAGCTCCAACCCGGTAGCAGAATCGCTGTTCTGGGACTTCTATTGAATCTTTCCGAACGAAAGAAATACAAGGAAGCTCTGGCTGTATGCGAAGCTTTTTTGAAGCAGGTCCCCGGAGACGAAACGGTCCACGGTTTGCGAGCCGGGCTTTTAATGGAAACCGGTGATTATCAGGCCTCCACCGAAGAATTACAGAGGCTCAGTCGAGAAGCTTCTGGCTATCGTAGCTTCAGCGAGCATATCGGGAAGGCAAGAGAATCCAGCGAAGAAGAGTCACAGGCATTCTTTGAAGGGGTAAGGGATCGAATTCAGGATCGGTCCAGAAGTCTTCGCTCCAGGATTGAAGAAAGGAAGCGAGCCCGGGCAGCAGGTGAGAAGCTGGACACAGCGGAACTAAAAGACGATGCCAGGGATATGATGGATCTGAGTCTGATGTACCTATTTTCCGGGGAATCGGAAAAGGCGATGCAATTTCTGGTACAGGCCAGAAAGCTGAAAGATCGCTCCGGAAATTCCTGAGCCGGGTTTTTGAACCTGGATATCACAGGCCTCCGGGCGGTCATTTCGCGAGTTGAAAGACTCTCATATCGCTCTGAATGCATTGCCTCCGAAGAGGCTCTAACGTATAGCATCCGGCAGAATCGTAACATGATAGCATCTCTGGTTTTTTTCATATATCGCATACAGAATGCCTTCCTTCTGGAGCTGCAAAAGGGTTTCAGCTAGCGCCGCTCTGAACTGCCTTCGCAGGGAAGCTCCCAGAAGAAAGCCGGCTCTTAGTCGCATTTCATCCATGGAATTTTCGAGTTCTGTAACTTCGTCATCTGGTGGATCCTCGGCCCCGCGCAGGTTTACATAGAAGCTATCATAAAATAGATCGAAGCTAAGTCCATAGCTATGGGAAGAAACGAAGGAGGCATTAGCATTGCGCTTTCTAAGGTCCTTTTGATAATGCACCGGTCGAAGGGCAGAGGAAATAGCAAACTTGATGATTACCGGTTTAAATTGATCCTTGCTGTCCAGGTTTCTATGCAGCACCTTCTGGAATCGCTCCGCCAGAATGAGAAGTCCTTTATGTGCCGCCGGATGCAGGTAGCGATGCTCCTTCTTTACATTGTAAAAATAGTATGGCGTAGATTTATCCTGCTCCAGAGAAACCAGGGTCCCTTCCTTGCTCATTGACTGAATTTCATCTACGCTTCCTACCGGTTCCAGTCCTGCTTTATCTACAACCTGAAGATGTTCCTTTAGAAGGAAGCGACGTAGATCAGCCTCTTTGCCACCATCGCTCCAATCTTCGTAGATGGGAAGATTCTCTATATAGAATCTCTCTGTGTCATAAATCTCCTGGCGAAAACCATCCAGATTCTCTGCCATCTCCTTCTGGCGGGTATCCAGAGAATAAAAGTGGTAGTAAACTGCTCCGCATAGAATAAGCAGAAACAGGGATGATACGGCCAGGAGGGACTTCATAGTCCCAGAGCAGCGATTCAGCCTCTACGATCCAGTAGAAATCGGACTATGTAGGTTGTAGCATTTAGCTCGGCTACAGGGTCATCGGTGCCCCCCGGCCAAACATGCCCCGTACGAGGGAGCTCCAGGTATTGCACTGAATGGGTTTCGCAGCTGAACTGCTGGGATTTTCTCTGAAGTTCCGGCGGAAGATACTGCGGTGCATTGCGACCTGTGGATGTACATTGTCCCATCCATTGTAGCAGCGTCTGGCTCACGGAAGTGGAACGGCTGATGGT
>JBHIXQ010000432.1:0-3202 GCA_041984705.1 Leptonemataceae bacterium
GGTTGAGATGTCGCCTACTTCTTTGTTTTCTGCAATGGCTTTTAGGAGTCTTCGCATGATTTTTCCAGACCGAGTTTTGGGCAAGGAAGGGGCCCAGTGGATGATATCCGGTCTTGCGATTTTTCCAATCTTCTCGGACACTATTTCAATGAGCTCCTTCTTCAGTTCATCGTTAGTAGTAAATCCATTCTTAACGGTAACATAGGCATAGATTCCCTGGCCTTTTACATCGTGCGGAAAGGCAACCACGGCCGATTCCGCCACGGCCTTGTGTTCTACCAGAGCGCTTTCGATTTCGGCGGAACCCAGGCGGTGGCCAGATACATTGAGCACATCGTCTACTCGACCAGTGACCCAGTAATATCCATCGGCATCCCTGGTGGCTCCATCACCGGTGAAGTAATAGCCTTTGAATTGGGAGAAGTAAGTATTGAAGAATCTTTCCGGATCTCCATACACGGTTCGCATAATGGATGGCCAGGGAAACTTGATACATAGATTGCCCGATGCAGCTCCTTCCAGCTCTTTACCATCTCCGTCCAGGAGCACCGGCTGAACTCCAAAGAAAGGTTTTGTGGCCGATCCTGGTTTTGTGTCCGTTGCGCCGGGCAGCGGAGTAATCATAATTCCGCCGGTTTCTGTCTGCCACCAGGTATCCACAATGGGACATTTTTCCTTGCCTATGTTCTTATGATACCATTGCCATGCTTCCGGGTTGATGGGCTCGCCCACAGTTCCCAGCAGTCGCAGGGATTTTAATGAGTATCGCTCTACGGGTCCTGTGCCTTCGCGCATCAAAGCACGAATAGCGGTGGGGGCAGTATAGAAGACGTTAACCTGATACTTGTCTACTATGTCCCAGAATCTTCCAGCATCCGGATAGGACGGGACTCCTTCAAACATGAGGCTGGTGGCACCGTTGGACAGAGGGCCGTACACAATATAGCTATGACCGGTAATCCAGCCAATGTCAGCGGTGCACCAGTAGGTATCATCTTCTTTGTGGTCGAACACATAATGATGCGTAAGGCTGGTGCCCAGCAGATAGCCTGCAGTGGTATGAAGAACGCCCTTGGGTTTTCCAGTGGATCCCGATGTGTAGAGAATAAAAAGCGGATCTTCAGAATCCATCTGCTCCGCTTCGCAAACGTCGGAGAGATCCGGATCTCGAAGCATGTCTTCCAGTCGGTGATCCCGGCCTTCTTTGTAGGTTGCGTTGGAGTCTCGTCCCACTCGCTCGGCTACCACTACATTCTTAACTTCGAAGCTGGATTTCTGAAGAGCCTCATCCACATTCTTCTTCATGTCGATTATTTTGCCGCCGCGAAAGCCAGCGTCGGATGTAACGATTAGACTGGGCTGGCAGTCCTCGATTCTACTGATGAGCGCTGCTGGCGAAAATCCGCCAAAAACCACTGAATGAACAGCTCCAATACGGGTGCATGCCAGAGAAAAGAATGCCAGTTCAGGAATCATGGGCAGATAGATTAATACCCGATCTCCTTTCTTGACGCCAAGTTTCTTCATCACATTTGCATGGCGGCTTACTTCCCGGTGTAATTGCTGATATGTATAAGTTCTGGATTCCCCGGGATGATCCCCTTCCCAGATAATGGCCGCCTTGTTTTTTCTGGGGCCATCCAGGTGTCGGTCCAGGCAGTTATAGGCCACGTTTAGCTTACCACCTTTGAACCATTGAATCTTCGCATCTCCGAAGGAATGATCCAGAACCTTATCCCATTTCTTGAACCAGGTCAGCCGCTCCGCCTGCTCGGCCCAAAAGCCTTCTGGATCCTGGATGGATTTCTGGTAGAGCTTTTCATAGCCGGCGGCATCGATGTTTGCGCTGCCGGCAAACTCTGTAGATGGTGGATAGGATTTTTCATTGATCATAACACTCTTTCCTCTGTCTTCAGGGCCTATCGCGGCGAACCGGGAGAGGCTGCATTTCGATACCAGAAATAGAATGTAATGCAGGTGGTGTCAATGATTCTGCCTCAGAGCCCTGGCTTTCATGCGCGACCTGGATTTTCTAAGAAGGATCGGTCCATTGGTGAAGGGATGGGTCACAAAGGCTGCAGCAGAGAGAAGCAGAGAGGCCGCGGGACTGCCCGGAAAATTCGCTGTGTCCTGGTTACATCAGGTGGGGTCCAGCCGAGCCCATTCAGGAATGTAGTATTCCGATTCCTCGGTAAGCTTTTCGAATGCTACAACACTGTGAGGCCAGCGACGCTCTTCGGAAAAGTCGTTCCAGCTCTTTATTGGAGGGTGCACCGAATAGGAGACATCCACGGTATAATCCGGCGAAAGCGTTTCTACAAATTTGTCAAAGTCTGCCTTGTTTACTCGGCGAAAGCCCGTGGCCTGGTCAAAGAACTGCACTGGATTGAACTAAAGAAAAATTTCCAGCGGTCAAGAATTTATTGGAAATTAGAAAAAGGTGAATCACATTAAGTAAATTTCCCTTACAGCATCTCCTGTTCCAGAAAGCTGCGAAAATCGGAAGGAATGTTTTCGCTGCAATCCTTCCGATAATTGTAGAAAACCTGTACCGTCTTTGCCTCTACATAGATTTGCCCATCTTCTGTTCCTTCGATCCTGGCAGAAAAGTCCCACGAGGATTTACCGATCCTGGATACCCATGTACAAACCCGGGCTGAAGTATTGGGCCGCAGGGATTTTCGCAGATCCATTTCGATTCGCACCAGCACAAATGGGATATCTTCCAGTTCCGTGATAGAAAGGTATTTATTGTAGAAATCCAGCCGGCCCAGCTCCAGATAGCTTGAGTAAGTGGAATTGTTCACCCGGCGCATGGGATCCATGTCGTTGAATCGTATCTGAAGAGGGGTAACAATCACGGTAGCAGAGGGATGGAAAAGACTCTTAGCTTGTGGATCAGCCGCCACCAGGTTTGCAGCTGGATGGTGCCACATTGAACACGGGCTTCTCCAGATATTCGATATAATCCCGGCGTAGTTGATTCATCGCGCCGCGCTCTCCAAACGTCACATGGAAGAGCGGATCGGACTTAGGATTTTCGCGCAATCCCCTCATGATGTCTGTAAGATCTCCCCTGGTCCAGAGGAAATAGACAAAAACACCGCTTAGCACTGTCTTTTGAGCGGTGCCATCCGGATCCAGGAAATCAACACTGGTGGGAAGCTCCATGGATTCCAGTACCAGGGAATCCGGGTTCTTT
>JBHIXQ010000433.1:0-2933 GCA_041984705.1 Leptonemataceae bacterium
CTGCATTTTCCACAGAAGAGCTGTTCTCCCTGGGTCAGGACCTGGCTCGCTGGATGCAGACTCAGAATCGAGTGTGGCTCATAGGAAGTGGAGGACTTACCCATAATCTTCGCGCCATCGATTTTTCCGGAAAGATGCCGGTTCCGGAACCAATGCAGGAATTTCAGGATTTTATCAAGAACTGCCTTCAAAAACAGGATTATGATTCCATTCAGAAGTATCGAGAAGCAGCTCCTCATGCATCCATCAATCATCCATCTCCAGAGCATTTTCTGCCCCTGATCGTGGTTGCAGGTGCGGCCAGCGAAGCAGGGATGAACAGGCCGGTTTACGTACTGGATGGTTTCGAATTCGGCTCCCTTTCAAAAGTAGCTATTGATTTTCGCCCGTACTGATGCGGAAGGATTTAAATATGAAAGTCGGACGGAATTCTGAGGTCTCTTACAATCTGGTCTTATCCGAAACTTCGGCTGAAAAGAAGCCCTGGCAGTTATGGGTTCTCGGCTTTCATTTCCCTACGGCTATTTGCCCGCAAATGGCTGCAGGGCAATTCGATGCTCAAATGTTCGTTTCTGACCGGGCTCCAGGATAGGAACCTCCCATTGTCCTCTGGAATGCATGAACAATGCATTGGTGGGAGCGGTCATAGGCTCCAGGCATACGAATCGCTCGGAAGGAGGACTGTATACAATGCCCACAGGAAAATCCTCACCGCAATGAAGGTCGATGCTCAGATCCGGGCGAATCAGGCGAAACACAGGATCGTCACCCTGTAATTCTGTGAATACTGTATCGAACTTATGATTACCCAGCACCAGATCATCATGGTCCGGCCACTTCTCACTTACAGATACAGTGGAACCATCCGGCAGGTACTGGTTGTCCAGAGTTAGAGAATTACGAGCCGGTATGGACAATTTAATGTCATTTCGATCAAAGTGGCCCAGAGAGAAATATGGATGAAATCCAGGGCAAACCGGAAAGGGATTTCGGTCCCGGTTTTCAACCTCCAGCAGAATTCGCATTTCCTTTTCCTGCAATTCGAAGGTCAGAAAAAGCGCCTGGGCAAAAGGGAAATTTAGACGCATTGCGGGATCGGATTCAATATTGAATTCGAACAGCGCCCTTGCGAAATCCCTGGAGGCGTTTAGATCCTTTAGACTCCAGGAGCTGCTTTTTAGAATCAATCCATGTATGGGCAATCCATTTCCATCTCTGTAGATTTCTTCGCCGGCCAGAGGAAACTCTTTGCCGCGAAAGGGAATGAGATCCTTCTCCAGACGATTGGCCCAGGGATAAAGTAGCGGAATGCCCGCCAGATCCTTGCTGGCACGGTAATGATTCAGATTAAAAGGAAAATGAATCAGTTCTTCGCCCATGTAGCGAAGAGAAAAGCAGGTACATCCGATTTCGGGACAGATCTCTGCTTCAATGGTTTCATCCGGCCCGGCCAGGTAAACGGATGTAAGTTCTTCCTCCCCCGGGGCTACAGCAGTGCCCGGAAGTCTTAGCTTTCTGTGTTCTGCATTAAACATTGCGATTCTGGTTAACTGTGCGGACGAAGCTTCCAGGTGAAAGACAGCAAGATAATAGCCAGCATCATACACACGGCGATGGCAGAAAGAGAGGCATGCCATCCATAGTTCTCGGCAATCCAGCCCAGACCTGTGCCCTGCACGGCACGGCCTGCATAACCAAACAGACCAATAAACCCTGCGGCCGCCCCCACTGCTTTTTTTGATGTAAAGTCCAGGCCGGCCACACCCAGCAGCATTACCGGTGGATAGATGAAAAATCCTATGACCCCGAAGAAGAATAAGTCGAGATACAGATGCCCTGGCGGGATCATCCAGATGGCTATGACGGAACCAAGTATGGGAATTAGACAAAGAAGGGAAACCATACCGCGTCTGCCACCCAGTCGATCCGATAACCAGCCAACCAGCAAGGTAGAAAAGATACCGGCTACTTCAAAGATGGTATTGCTGTTTCCTCCTTGCAGTAGCGTAGCACCTTTTTCCTCGGCAAGATAGGTGGGTCCCCAATCCAGAAGACTGTATCTACCAATGTATACGAAAAAATTGCACAGCGCGAAAAGCCACAGAGCCGGGTTGGTCAGGATGTAGTTAAAGAACAGTTCCTTTGTGGTAAGCTCCCTTTCCGGATCATCTACTTCCGGATGGTGCAATATTTCCGGCTCATGATCATTGGTTCCGCTTTCTTTATATGCTTTTCCTGAAAAATCCAGCGCGCGATTGGGATGCTGCTTGATATAGGATTCCACTGGAGGAAGCCCCACGGATTGAGGAGTATCTCTCAATCGCCAGATCAAATAGGCAGCTCCAATCAGGGCAATGACTCCGGGGACTATGAATGCATTTTCCCAGCCATAGTTCTTGGCCAGATAGCCCGATAAAGCGCCAATGGTTGCTCCTCCAACGTTATGTGCAATATTCCAGACTCCGAAAATGGTTCCTCTTTCGCGTAACGCAAACCAGTGACCCAGACTCCGCCCGCAGGGGCCCCAGCCCATGCCCTGAAAAAATCCGTTCAGGGACCAGAGAAATAGATGCGCATGGTAGTCCGTTGCCATTCCGAACAAAAAGTTACAGATAGCACTTAGAATCAGCCCTGTGGCCATAAAGACTCGTGGATTGCTACGATCCGACATCCCTCCCATGATGAATTTGCCCATGCCGTAGGAAATGGCTGTTGCCGTAATGATGGTTCCCAGCATCGTCTTATCATAGCCCATCGCTTCTCCGAACGCAGCCTGGGCCGGAGCCAGATTATTGCGCACAAGATAGAAGGTGGCGTAACCGAGAAAGGTAGATTCCAGAATCTGCCATCTCATCCATGGATACTTTTTCTCCATCTCTTCGGGAGGAAGGGCAGTGGTGGCTGGGGCTGGAGCATAGAATCGTTTGAATGAG
>JBHIXQ010000433.1:2943-3194 GCA_041984705.1 Leptonemataceae bacterium
CCCAGAGATCTATGGCGCGCAAGAAACAGGAATCCATACCTCTGGATGACATTGAACTATTGAATATTCACAATTACCCGGAATCCTATCCTAAATCCGTGGTAAACCAGGTAAGAAACAACCGAATAGCGCAAAAGCGTCTGGAAGAGCTACTGAGAGATATGCCGCAGAGAGGCAGACGAAAAAGAAGTGAGGCGGCCTTCCAGGTAGATGAACAGGCTCTGGAAGAGATGAAATCAGATTCTACGCCA
>JBHIXQ010000434.1:0-3187 GCA_041984705.1 Leptonemataceae bacterium
CTGCCATATGCCGGAGAAGCGAAGTCCGCCAGTTGAATTCTAAATCGGATGTCCGTTCCGACGGACATCCGGACAATCCAGTATAACTGTTCGGCAACAATGACATCCGACCACAGATTGCAGAAATTCGGCTGACTGCAGAACCTTTTAAGCTCTTCCTGGGTGTATGAAGTTTCATGAAGAGTATGTTGTTTCTGCCGGACTCAAGTTATATATGAAATGGGCGAACCCTGCAGGAGCCAGGACCACCGTTCTTTTTCTGCACGGCTTCCCGGACGATCATGAAACCTGGACCAATCAGCTGGAAGCGCTGGGTAAGAAGTATCGCGTCGCTGCGCTGGAATTGAGGGGAGTCAATCGAAGTCAGCGACCGAAGAAAGGCAGCCAGTACGCTGTGCGAAACATACTTCCAGACATCAGTAGAGCAATTGAATCCCTGGGAGGCGAAAAGGTTCACCTGGTAGGTCATGATTGGGGAAGTATGATTGGATGGTGCTATGCCACCGATCCAATCTATAGTCAGAATCTAATCAGCTACCAGGGAATGTCGGCGCCTCATCCAGGCACAATACTGAGCTACATGGGCGATAAGCTCAAAGCCTTCAAACTGGGCCCCCTGGGCAGGCAGCTCATCAAATCCTGGTATGTGTGGTATTTTCAAATACCCTGGCTGCCGGAGTATTCTATACGCAAGCTCTCTCCAGAATGGAGAGGCAGGCTACTGCAAAAGGGCGGTATGACATCCGATGACCCTCTGGTACTGAAGTCCAGGGAGCAGTTTGCTGCCATTACCACCGGAGCCGTGAATCTTTACAGGCAATTGCTTCGCAGGAGACCCGGAAAGCCCGCCGCGCCTACTATACCCACACAGCAGATAATTCCTTCCGGCGATCTATTCGTATCTACAGAACTCTATCATGGTCAGGCTCGACTTCTGGCAGGAAACCATTACCGGGAAGTTCCAGTGGAAGGGCCGCACTGGATCCATCGCACAGAGCCAGCACAGATCAATCGTATCCTGGTCGATTTCATAGAGGAACAGGAAAAGAAGATTCGATCCCAAAATCCATCCCCGGGATCAAGGGGGGCAAAGAAAAGTAGAAAAACCACCGGCAGCTCCATGAATTCAAAGAGCTCAAAGACCACCAAAAAATCCAACTCAAGCCCCGGCCGGCAGACAAAAAAGCAATCAAGATCTGGCGGCGCAAAAAGGAAAGGCATCAAAAAGAGATAACCGGGCAAGTATTACCGATTGATTGAGCAGTACCCGGCCATTGGTATCCGGATCGCAACTCATCCTCCTTTCATTAATTTTTGTTGTACACTACGAATTCGCTTGAACCCTGCATGGTTAACATCGGTCTCACCATCATGAATCGAAAAATCGCTCTTACGAGTGGAACTGCTCTAATTCTAATTCTGGCAACTGCTGTATCTCTAATTGCCAGCCCTGCATCTGCGGAAAAGGTTAGCTTGAATCATCGTGAGTTATCATTCTTTCTCCGGTGCGCGTTGCAAAAAGAGGACCCATCCTGGATGTGGAGCAACGACGGAGATACAATTCGTATGGGGGAATCTGAGTTTGGCCTGCTTCTGGGAGGAGCTCAACATATTCGCTACAGCGCCCTGCTCACCTGCATTACTGAATATGCCCGCCTGGACGACGAAGAGGAAAAGGACTACTTTGATGGATTGAGTATGATTTCAGGTCTACCTCTATTCCAGGATCGGCAGGGCGGGCAATCCTATTCGAACGAGATTAACTATTACAATCCAGAGTTAATCCGATGGATTGAATTAAACATGATTCCGGACCCCGGGGATAACTTCACTCTGGATGCAAGCTTTCAGAAACTCTATGACGTAGTTGCCCGGCGAAATGCACGCATTCTGGCTTTTACTTTGATTGAGTTGCAGAAGTCCGGAGACTTCAAGAAAAGCTACGAAAGGTACCGCCAGCTTGATGGTCAGGGTCGGGTGGACATGAAATACAATATCTTGCGTGATTCACCTCTGCAGGATGAATACAGTTCAGAGGTCACCGACCAGTACGGTTACAACTTTGCTCCGGGACATGCTGCAACATTCTGGTTTCGTCGGGAGATGGATGGTACGGCAGATGAAGTGTTGAGCCTCTTGAAGGCTGTGTTTGAGAAGTATGATCAGGACGCCCTGACTCGGCTGAAATAGTCCAGGACAGTGCTCGTAAGCTTCCCTTGCCTCAATTCGTCGAGCAGTAGCCCGATTTCCAGAATGGGTTCGCCTTTGGCCAGATATAGATCATAAGGCGAACCCGGGGGGCGATGGGAATTCGATTGACGAACCTTCAATGTGTGATATGGGCCGGCCCGGCTACTTTGACCGGGCCAACCGGTTCGTATAATCGCTTGAATTCGTCCATCAGGCGAACGGTACCCTGTGAGCAAAATTTCATTGCCAGATGGTCCGGACGCGCAATTCTCCTCCCCCCCCCCCCGAATACATCGGCCACCGCAGGGGCGACTAAACGCTCGAAATCGACAATAAGGCGAACCGTATCAGGCGAGTGAAATTCCGTTGACGGGGCCCCAGATCCTGCTAACCGCCGCGCCCCCGAAAACCTTTGACATCCATGATCTTTTCTGAACGTTATGCCATGCGCGTTCGAAATGTAATACTTATAATTCTGTTGGCCTCCACTGCGGTTTGCAAACGGGAGACCTTTGAGCCCGTGGCTGAGCCCATGAGTCTCAGGCTCATGAATCCCGGACGACCCATCGACCTGGTGGCCGAGCCGATGAAAGAGCAGATGATATCCTGGGATGGGAAAAAATTACAGGAACTGCAGATTGAAGGTGTGCTGAACATTGAATACCGCGGAGAGTATTACCAGTACTTACAATTAAAGTGTGCTATGGAGCTTCAATGTAACGGATCCAACGCCTACGCTCCCATCAGTCTGGCGATGCAGCTTTCCCCAGATGGAAGGATAGCTACCCCTTATTCGAAGGAGGAGCGAAAGAAACGCCCATTTCTGATTGTTCCTTCCAGGAATTCGGAGCAGATTGATTCGCTCCTTGCCACAAGGCGACTGAAACTTCTTCGCTTTCGAATAGGCTATGTAGATAAGGGATAGAAAAATGATCAACCCAACTATCCCGGCATCAGTGCCCACCTGTATAAAGATATTGTGTGGTAACTGGGCCTT
>JBHIXQ010000435.1:0-3183 GCA_041984705.1 Leptonemataceae bacterium
CAACTATACAACAGAAAACGACAGGCCAGTATTACTCAGGAGCTGGCGGAGATTGTATCCGGAGCGGATGCAATCGCATAAAGAAAAAAGACCTATTTCATAAAGGAATTCGGCGAGGTACATATGGCTACTGCTACAGCAAAGAAAGGAAAAATCGTCCAGGTAATTGGATCTGTAATCGACGTGGAATTTCCGGATGGTACAATTCCGGAAATCTACAACGCTCTGGAAATGAGCGTAGAAGTAGAAGGAAAGCAGGAAAAGCTCATCGGTGAGGTGCAGCAGCACCTGGGCGGAAATCAAGTCCGTGTGGTGGCACTGTCCTCAACGGACGGTCTGGTGCGCGGCCAGGAAGTAACCGATACCGGAGCACCCATTTCTGTGCCGGTGGGAGAGCCTACCCTGGGCCGAATCTTCAATGTTCTGGGTGACGTAGTAGACGAAGGACCTGAAGTTCAGGTCAAAGAGCGTATGCCCATCCATGCCAAAGCACCTGACATGGAAGATCTGGAACCCAAGCAGCAAATCTTCGAAACTGGAATCAAGGTCATCGACCTTCTGGCTCCTTACACTCGCGGTGGTAAAACCGGTCTGTTTGGTGGTGCCGGTGTAGGTAAAACCGTACTGATTCA
Source organism: Leptonemataceae bacterium (assembly GCA_041984705.1). GTDB lineage: Bacteria > Spirochaetota > Leptospiria > Leptospirales > Leptonemataceae > UBA3465. Next base: position 633 of record JBHIXQ010000435.1, read on the forward strand.
AGAATTGATTAACAACCTGGCCAAAGAGCATGGCGGTTACTCTGTATTCGCCGGCGTAGGGGAAAGAACCCGTGAGGGGAATGACCTCTGGCTGGAAATGAAAGAATCCGGTGTAATCGAAAAGACCATTCTTTGCTTTGGCCAGATGAATGAGCCTCCCGGAGCTCGACTTCGCGTTGCTCTGAGTGCCATGACCATGGCAGAGTATCTGCGAGATCAAATGGGTGTGGACTGTCTGCTCTTCGTAGACAACATCTTCCGTTTCTCTCAAGCAGGTTCCGAGGTATCTGCTCTTCTGGGACGTATGCCATCTGCGGTGGGATATCAGCCTACGCTGGCTACAGAGATGGGTGCTCTGCAAGAGCGAATTACCTCTACTCGACGAGGATCGGTAACTTCCGTTCAGGCCATTTACGTTCCTGCGGATGACCTTACTGACCCGGCTCCGGCCACTGCCTTTATTCACCTGGATGCAACTACTGTATTGAACCGGGCTATTTCTGAGAAGGGTATTTATCCTGCGGTGGATCCGCTGGATTCTTCCTCTCGAGCTCTGCAGCCTGGTATTGTAGGTGAGCGTCACTACAACATTGCCCGTGAAGTTCAGAGAATCCTTCAGAGATACAAAGACCTGCAGGACATCATCGCCATTCTGGGTATGGATGAACTTTCCGAAGAGGATAAGATCCTGGTAAACCGGGCTCGTAAGATTGAGCAGTTCATGTCTCAGCCTTTCCACGTAGCCGAACAGTTTACAGGTATTCCTGGAATGTATGTGAAACTGGAAGATACCATTCGCTCCTTCGAGGAAATGCTTTCTGGAAAATACGATGATCTGCCAGTGCAGGCATTCCGTATGACTGGAACCATCGACGACGTAGTAGAAGCTGCGAAGAAAATGGGTAGCTAATATGGCATCGGATTTCCAACTCAGCATCGTTTCGCCGGCCCGGGAAGTCTATCAGGGGCCGGCCAAATCTGCCGTCCTTCCGGCCAAAGATGGATCCATGGGTGTGCAACCCAATCATGCCCCCATGATCGCTCTTCTGGGTTCCGGAATCATTCGTTTTCAGACCGAATCCGGAAGCGAAGCCTATTTTCTCAGCGGTGGATTCCTGGAGATTAAATCCAATCGAGTGACCGTACTGGCCGATGAAATTCAGAAGCCAGATGAGATCTCTCTGGAAGACTCTAAGAAGGAACTGGAGACGTTGCTGGCAACATCGGTGTCCGGAGAAGAGGAGATCGACAATCATCTGGAGACAATCCAGATCGTTCGCAACAGAATTTCCGCCGCTTCCGGAGGAGAGTAGAGCTCCGAAGTATATGCTCAGCTCTTACAGCAATGGCATTCACCAGCCTCGGTTGCAATGCCGTCAGCTCCAATGCTAATTCTAGAAAGCTCGCCACCCGGCGGGCTTTTTTCGTGAATCCAATATCGCGAAACTGAAATCATCGGTAATGCCTTTATAGTAGCCCGCAGCGCTTCTTCTCAACGTTACATTGTTTTTTTTACCTGAAGATTTTGACAGGGTTATAAAAAGTCGCCTTCTTTAAGTTGTAGACCCATCTTTGGGAACATGCTTACCCTGGACAAAAGTGCCCTGTCGCTTCCAGTCACAGGCGACGCAGGGTGTACTGGAGCTACATAGAATAGTATGGTTGAATGGCCGCCCAGAATACTTTTGGTGGAGGACGATCCTCCCACAGCCGCTCTGGAAAAACGAATTCTAGAGAAGGAAGGCTATATTGTGACTCTGGCTTACAGCGGGGAGGAGGCCATCGCTCTGTGCTCAAATGACTTTGATCTGGTGCTCATGGACATCGACCTGGGTCCGGGAATGAAAGGTACAGAGGCCGCCCGGCAAATCCTGGAGAGCCGGGACATCCCCCTGGCTTTTCTATCATCCCATACAGACAAGGCCACGGTTGAGTTAACAGAAGGCATCACTTCCTACGGCTACATACTTAAAACCTCCGGTCCTGTGGTTCTTCTGGCTTCTATAAAAATGGTGTTTCGCCTATACGAAGCCAGAGAAAGGGAGCAGGAACACAGAAGGCAACTAAGGGAATCGGAAGCTCGCTACAGAGAGCTTTTTGAGCAGAACCCCATGCCCATGTGGGTGTACGATCTGGATACATTGAAATTTCTGGCCGTAAACGATGCAGCCATTGACCACTACGGTTACAGTCTTCAGGAATTTCTGGACCGGACTATAGTCGACATCCGCCCCCCGGAAGAAATAGACCGACTGAAGGCCCGGGTCAAGGAACTCAAGACAGACCATGTAAAGTATGCGAACTCGGGACTGTGGCAACATCAAAAGAAGGATGGAACCATCATTCATGTGGAGATTTTTTCCCATGGTATGGATTTTCAAGGCCATCCCGCTCGATTGATTCTTGCCCGGGATGTGACGGAACGTCTGGCCGCGGAGTATGAAATCCAGAGACAGCTTGCAGAAAAAGAAACGCTGCTTTCTCAATTCTATAGCCGAACCAGAAGCCACATTGCTGCACTGGAGGAAATGCTGAAGATTCGCGCCAGGGA
>JBHIXQ010000436.1:0-3178 GCA_041984705.1 Leptonemataceae bacterium
GCTCTGGGTGCTTTCCTCTTTCTGGACATTGAAAAGAAGAGCGAGCCCGTGGTATGGGATCTGAACCTACAAACCCTCAAGTACAAGGATCTATCCTTTGAGAAGCAGTCTACTTTTCAAGGCGATCGATTCTATACATCCTTTACGCAGGATGGAAAAAGCTACAGATACCGGGCCAGCACAGCGGTTCCCAATCTATTTCAAGAATTCGAAGAGCTAAAGATGCACGGTCTCTACGCCCTGGAAGGAGAAGTCCGAAAACTGTTTCCGGAGGAGCTTTTTGGCGAGAGCGAAGAAACCAGGTGCGTCCAGCTCATGCCCGTGAACGAAGATTCTTTCAAGCTATGCGTTGCCAATAAGGATCGCAATGGAAAGCTTTTTGCTGTGGCGAACAGGCCAGCGAACGAAGGAGAAGCCTATCTGGTGGCCAAATATACCATGGATCGTCTGGATTCGGATCGCACTTCTTTTCTGGAAAGAAGAGTGTTCCTTTATCCTACCGCTTCGAGCACAATAGAAATGAATGTGACGTTGCTCAGTAATCCGCTGAATGTTGAGGATCGAAATCTGCCCTATACGGTTCATCTTTTTCGAAAAGAGAAAAAACAAAAGGATGCAGGCCCGATGATGATCTGGGTCAATGAAGATGGAAAAGAGGCAGAAGCCCAGTTTGCGAATCCGCTGGATACAGTGATTCGACAGTTTCAGATCAAGTTTTTCTCGTTTGAGTATCAACAGGACCCTTCCGGTCTCTGGGAAAAGGCAGAGCCAGTACTGGAAGCGAAGATGATAGCAGGCATAGACGGAGAACCTGTGGAAACTATGTCGGTGGAAGTAAGACAGCCCCGGGAGCCATTGGAGGTTCAAGGAGAGGACCTGCTTCTGATGAGTTCTCCGGCCATGGATGGCATTCAAGTAATCGATCGTGAGACGATCAAAAGAACCATCGGATACATCAAAGGGCTCCAGGCAATGCAGCCCTCCGATTCCGGGATTCCAGTGCCCGGATCCGCTCAGAATCCTCCGGGGGTTCCATGAGTCCGCTGCGTTTCTCACGATATCTATGCCTGCTCCTGCTTCCTGGCTGGCTCATTTTTGCCGGTTGCGTATATCCGAATCTGAAGGAGTTTCCCCCTGAACAGCGCACACTTTATCTCTACAACTTTGCAAATAGCACTTTCGATGCAGATGCGCAGGTAGAGCTGAATGACATCCTTAGAGAGGAAATCCATTCCAAAGATGACTTCCTGATTGTATCGGAGCCGGAAGAGGCCAGCCTGGGTCTGTACGGTGAAGTGACCCTTTATAGAAAAGAGGGTCGATTTTATGATAACCTGCGAAACCCCACTCGCTATGAGCTAATCATCGGCGTGCGGATTCGAATGAGGGAAAAGCCCTCCGGCCGGGTACTTCTTTCCAGTGAAGAAAGCGCTACAGTGCATTATTCACCCCGGGAAGGTTTTCCTGAGTCCGAGTTGCAGGCCAGGCATCGATTGCTTCGGGAGCTTGCACGCAACATTCATCGATCCATGGTTGCGGCATACAGAGGGCAACACACCGGCCAGAATTAGGATTCGCGCAGGTTTATATCCCGTTTATATCCCGTTGCCCGGAACATAGGTCGCGGGCCGAAGAATTGAAAAGCGGAAGAAGAAATCATAAATTCCTTGATGGTAGCGCATGGCTTTGCATCATCCTCTTCAATGAAGGTCGAGATAAGCAAAGATCTGGAAGATCTGATTCCCGGGTACCTTGATGGCATCCGCAAGACCGTGAACGAATTCAAAGATTTTTTGTCCAAAGAAGACTGGGAAAACCTGAGGATTCACGGTCATCGAATGAAGGGATCCGGCGGCGGCTATGGCTTTCACTTCCTGACAGAAAAGGGAAAACAGATAGAAGATGCTGCCAAAGAGCAAAACGGCGACAGTATCAAGAGTGCAATTTCAGAACTGGATGAATATCTGGGTTCCCTGGAAATTGAATTCGTTGATTCGGAAGACTGGTAAATGAAAATTTTGATCGTGGATGACAATCCGGACGACCAGCTACTGGCGAAGACTTTTCTTTCCCAGGATGGTTACCCGGGCATTGAGGCTGTGGATTCAGCCGAGGCCGCATTCTCTGTATTGCAGCTGGATGGGGAGGGTGCGCCTACTTTCGATTTAATTCTTCTGGATATTTCCCTTCCCGGCACCGACGGCATCGAAGCAACTCGCACCATTAAATCCAGTAACAAGTATGCGGAGATTCCTGTGATCATGATGACGGCTCATTCTCCGCAGGACTACCTGGCCCGGGCCTTTCGTGCCGGTGCCATGGACTTCATCAGCAAGCCTTTTAATAAGATAGAGTTTCTGGCCCGGGTCAATGCAGCCATCCGTCTCAAACGCGAAATGGACCGCAGGCGGGCTCATGAAAAAGAGCTGGTTGAGATGACCATCAAATTGGCGCGGGCGAATGAAGAACTGAAAAAGATATCGATGATCGATCCGCTCACCGATATACCTAATCGAAGGCATTTCGATGCCGTCCTGGAAATCGAATTTAATCGCGCCGTGCGAAATGATCAGCCGCTGAGCCTGTTGATGATTGATGTCGATTTCTTCAAGCCATTCAATGATACGTATGGCCATCAGGAAGGAGATCTCTGTCTCATTGCCATTGCGCGAATCCTGAGAGAAAGCCTTACACGCCCAGGGGACCTGGCCGCGCGATATGGAGGCGAAGAATTTGTCATCATACTGCCTGGAACAGAACTGGCTGGTGCAGAGGTGGTGGCGCGGAAGATTCTAAATGGTGTAGAAAATCTGGGTATACCGCATCGGTCCAGTGCAGTGAAAGATCATGTCACCGTAAGTATAGGGGTGGCTTCTCTGATTTCCAGCATGGGCAAAGGCGATGAGCTGGTAAGAAGTGCAGACCGTGGTCTGTATAAAGCCAAGGCAGACGGTAGAAATCGCATAAATTACGATCCCGAGCGATCTTCCTGATCGATCTCTGCCACAATCAAAGTGAGGTCGTCTTCTCGTGGACTCAGGCATCGCGCCTCGGTGTACAGCCACTGAAGTACTGTGCCACCCCATACGGACGGTGCAGACGTTTTGTCCGGAATCCTTCCCAGTAGCTTATGAAATGAATCCAGACTTCCGTTGAAGTCCGGTGGAATCGACTCATC
>JBHIXQ010000437.1:0-3161 GCA_041984705.1 Leptonemataceae bacterium
GCACTACAATTACCCGGGGTTTCAGGCCGGGAGAACAATATGATCCTGTTCGAGTATAATCGGGAACATCCCGATGAACTGGAAGATATAATTGATAATGTTCCATTGATTAAAGCCAAGGATTTTGATTTGATGATTCTTGGCTCTTCCCCCCGTAGATTCGGCTACAAGCATGAAATACATGTGTGGATTACGGAAAACGATTACGAAAACGGAAACCTGATGGTTCTGATTGCCTATATTTTACTGGGGCATCCACAATGGGAAGGCGGCTTTATGAAGATCTTCGATGTGGCTCCGCATGATAAACTGGAAGCCGAGAATCGAAAGCTTCAATCTCTCATTGAGATGGGTCGTCTCCCAATTTCGGCAAACCACGTACAGATCATTCAGCACGATCCGGAACATTCCATTCGAAGTCTCATCAACAGCAACTCGGCTGATGCAGATCTTGTCATAGTTGGCCTGCGAGAAGAGATATTGAAGCATAAGCGAAGCGCCGAGGTTTTTAGCGGCTATGATGATGTGGGGGACGTACTGTTTGTAAATACGAAGGAAAGAAAGGAAATCTAGTATTGCCCGGGCACTTAACCCTTTTCTCCGAAACATCTTCAGTCTACTGGAGAAAAAGAGAGTAGTTAGCGGTAGTAGTTATAGGTGCACGCGAAATTTATCAATCGGAGCATGCTAAATCTATAGAAACAACAATGCTAAATCTATCGACCGTAAGTCCGTTCAATTCTACAATCCCGGCCGTTTACTTCTTCGATTGTGATTCTACTGGCAATGGACTCTGAAAGATCTCTGGATGGCCCGAGCAGATCGGTGGCACCGGAATGCGAAATCTGGAGTTTCAAATAAGGATTACTTCGAAGTCTCTGTAAATCGGTACTCCATTGCTTTTGCCAGAATTCTCTGCGGGCCGGGGTATCGCATCGGAACGTTTCGCGCATGCCGGCCGTCCGATTCAATTGCACGGAGCGAAGATCGCCTTTTAGAGCTTGCAGTGCTCTGGTAAGAGTCTCTTCCAGGATCTTCAGAGTTTCCCGGGGCATGGGGGCTCCTGCGAAATCCACAAGAACCTGGTCCATTCCATCGGTACTGTAAATAAGTCGGGTCTCCAGAATAATACCGGCGCTGTCCGGAAATCTTGCGTTCAGCAGCGATTGGGCTCTCTCCACAAGCTCTGTTGCATGCCGATTGCGAATTGCATCATGAAATGTCTCCGGGGAGGTTTCCAGGCTCAGTTCTTGAGTCTTTCGAAGATTGGAAAGATCCGACTCTCTGGCGATGCGAACAAGAGTAATGCTTGCGCGATACTCCGGGAATTTCGATTCAATATCCTGGTTCAGGCGATCCTGGAAATCGGCACCGGGCAATTCAGCAGAGGAATAGACAATTGTTCCTTTTACATCGTCTCGATCAAAGACCAGACCGTCGGTGCCGCGGATAAGGCTCATGCCCTGCACCCCGTTCAGTTCCTGGGATACATAGTTTCGAATATCAATCTTTTCTTTTAGATAGGCCAGAGAGCTAATCAGGGGATAGCTGATCAAGGCCAGCAGAATAACAGGAAACAGGAATCTCTTACCGGAGCCGATAGATTCATTCAGTCGAATCCACCACTCCTGACGGCCCAGAAGTCTAAACAGAGGCTCGGACTTTTCCCGTCGCCCGGTGAGTAGTCTGATCAGCTTTTGAATGTTGTAACCTTCGTATACGAAATAGTAAAAAACAGAGGATACCATGATTATCGCGGAAAGGTTCGTTACAAAAAGAAGAAACGCTCCCCACATTATGCTGGAAGAAAATCCTGTGCCCAGACCGTAGCCCACCACACAAATAGGTGGCATCAATGCTACTCCGATTGCGGCGCCGGGTGCAACAGAGCTCATGATGGCTTCGCCATCGCTTCGAACCGAGCTAAGAGCCGCAACCAGACCGCAGAACAGAGCAATAAAGAGGTCCAGGAACGTGGGGCTGGTACGCGAAAGAATCTCCGGAGTCAATTCGTTGATTGGTACAATATAAGTAATAGCTGCGGCAGTCAGTACTGCTACCACACTGGAAAGCACAATATTCAGTCCGGATTTTAGTCCAAGATAAACATCGCTAATGGCTACACTCATACCCAGCCCAATGATGGGTGCCATGAGAGGCGAAACCAGCATGGCTCCGATGATGACGGCCGGACTGTTAATAATCAATCCCAGGGTGGCAATACCACAGGAGGAGATTACGAACATCCAGTAAGGCAGGGACTTGACTCTTGCTCCGTCATCAATCTGAGAGTGCATGAGCAGGGCATCCGATCGGCTAACTCCCAGTTTATGGGGTAGTTGCACGAACAGACTGTGCAATCGCCCTCCTGCGCGTTCAAGCTCTTGAGCCAGATCGCGCCTTTCTGACTCTGCGGTCTCTGGAACGGATTTGCCGGTACCTTTTTTTGTGGCCAATGACACCTCTCCCTGAGACCTTGAAAAAGCGTGCTTTCATGGTGTGGGTCAAGCGCAATTCCTGCAAACCTGCACCCGGGCTGTGTTGTCTAAATTAGATATCTGTATGCTTAGATCTAACTTGTTTCTTATAGTGGCATTGCTTCTGCTCTGGAGCCCGGCATCTGCCATCGAGTTTCCTCGCACCACCCGGGACTATGTGAAGAGTACTCCCTATATCGCAGTAGCGGAGGTAGAAAACGTGGTTTCCGCTCCTGGTGGGAAGAACCTGGTTCAGTACAGGGTTTCTGTTCTGGAAGAATGGAAAGGTAATCTTCCAGGAGTAATCGATATTCGCATATTTTCTGCGTCCAGAGTAATCCAGCCTTCTCCCATCCTGGAAGGACCCGGTAGCCGCTGGATAGTATTTCTGGGGCCCAGAACCAATGAAGGTTTCTACCCGCTAAAGTCTTTGCACTGGGGAAAGATTGAGCTTCTCGAGGATGCCAGCGGGGACTACTGGCTGGCAAGGCCCGTAACTGGGTTCGGAAAATCTTACGAGGGAAAGAGACTTTCCCTGGATCAGTTCAGAACTCTGGTTAAAGGTAATCTCTAGTATGACTCGGCGAAAGGAAAATACCGGCGAGTACGTTGAGATGCCAGAGGATCCAGAGATGCGAAAAGGGACAGAGATATCGGGCTCCGGTGAGAGTGGGCAAAATTCGA
>JBHIXQ010000438.1:0-3160 GCA_041984705.1 Leptonemataceae bacterium
TGCTGGCGGATCTATCCGCGCAGGTGCAGTACGCGACTCTGGATTTGAGCGAACATGCAGGAAAAATTCCTGTGGAGATATTCTCCAGACATACTTTTCCCAGAGTGACCCAGGCTCCGTATTTCTTCTCTTTCGCTCCTTTTTCCTTCTACTGGTTCTCCCTGGAAAATGAAACTCAGCATTATCGCGGTCCCGATGAAGTCCCGGAAATCAAATTGAATAATCTGCCATCGCTGGCCTCCCTCCTGGATTCGAAAGCCAGAGATCTTCTCTCTCCAATACTGCCTGACTTTCTGAGGCAGCAGGACTGGTTTCCTCATCGCACAAGGAATATTAAATCAGCAGAGATTATTCATTCGGTGCATCCCTGGAACGACGAAATGGGCCTGGCCATTATTGAAGTGATCTTCAGTTCGGGTGAGCAGGAATACTATCAGACCTGTTTTCAGCTTGAGCAGGAGGACCAACCGGAAGAACTCTGGTACGGACTTACCCTGGAGGACATCGCAGAGAGGGTGCCCATTGTGGCTCGGCTTACGGTTGAGGATGGTCATAGACGACGTTTTCTATTGCGGGAATGTCTGGGAAGATGGGAACCCGCCCAGAGATTACTGGAAGCGGCACTGCGAAACAAGCAGATTCGTTCGGATGGAACTCGCATCATACCGGAACTGGGCAAAGAATTGAAATCCGCTCTAAAGGATACGGATCTTTCTATGGCTCCGATTCCATTTAGCAGCAAATACAATAACATAGTCTTCAACTTCGCAGACCAGGTAGTATTCAAGCTGTATCGCAGAATGGAAGAAGGAGTGCACCCGGAACTGGAAACCGGCCGGGCTCTTTCCGGACAGCAAAAGGGAGGCATCCCCACAGCCTATGGTTCACTGACCTACGACCATAATGGCAAACAGATGAGTGCCGGGAGTTTCTGGGAATATGTGACCAATCAGGGCACCGCTCTAATGTTTACCAGGGACAATCTGGAAAGCTTTCTTCGCATTGTTCCTGCATTGAGCTACAGCCATCCCTACGTCGATGCAGATGACTGGACCCGCGGTGAGAGATCGGAAATGCCTGAAGTCATTCAGGAGTCCACCGGTAACTTCCTGGTCTCTGCTCAGGAAATGGGTGAAACCGTGGCCGAGCTACATGCAAGGCTTAGAACGGTGGATCCGGAAGGGCAGAACAACGATTTTTCCGTAGAGCCTTTTACATCCCACTATCGTCGTGCATTGTACCAGGGCCTGCGAAACACCCTGGATTACAGTATATCCGAGCTGCGAAAGGCCATGCGGGAGCTGGATTCCACCACCATCAGCCTAATTGGAGCACTGATGGAGTATCAGAAACCCATGGATCGGCTCTTTCAAAATGTGAAGGATCGCAACCTGGCCTCCGGTCGCATCAGGCTGCACGGGGATCTGCATCTGGGACAGATTCTTTATACTGGAAAGGGCTTTGTGGTGCTGGATTATGAGGGCTCGGTGCATCGCAGTTTTTCCGAGAGACGAATCAAAGGTAGTCCTTTGCGGGATGTGGCCGGGATGTCCTGGTCATTTGCGAAGGAGGCCATGCACATAGTCTATGGAAGAAATTTTCCAGGGCTTGCAGAAAGCCAGGCCAGAAGATGGGTGACCATCTGGTATAATGCCACCGCCACCATGTTTCTGGCGGGGTATCTGGAGCATATGGCTAGAACCAGTTCCTGGGATTTGCTTCCTTCAGAAAGGCATCAGGTGCAGGAATTGCTGGACATCTTTCTTCTGGAGCGAGGTCTTCAGTCCCTGGGCTACGTTCTCCCGGATGTGCGAGCCGAACGATTGCCTCCTTCTGAACTGGAAAGTAGAGTGAGGGCTCTGCTAATGATCACCACACAGTGTATCTCTCTGTAAGAGTTAGAAGGTTTTTTTGAATGTTTTTTATTCTACCTTCCATTTTTGGTTGATGGAATTTGAATCCACCCCAAGATCTGTAACCAGTGTTATGCGAAATAAAAAAGAAAATGCAATCTTATTAGATGAAAAGACCAGGATGGATAGCTCCAGAGGATTAGTTCGCTGGCTGGGACTGTCCGCCGGTGCATTGCTGATTGGATCTCTGGCTGCGCTCTGCGGCGATAGCTCCAACCTTGGCTATGTCCATGTAGATATGATCGATAACTCCTTTTCGCCGCCGCTGCAGCGAATCCACAAAGGAGGAACCATTGTATTCAAGAACATTGGCAGAAATCCGCATAACGCAGTGGCTGTGGACGATTCCTGGAGCACAGAGAATGATTTTGGAAGTCTGAATATGATGGGTGGCGACAAAGCCAGCGTTACCTATCCAGAAGAAGGGGTCTTTCCCTATTATTGTACCTTTCATGCGACTCCGGATCAGAGAGTGGGCATGGTAGGCACCATCGTCGTAGGCAATGTAGAATACAATCCTCAGACGGCGAAGAAAGCAGAACCGGTCTCTGAATGGACAGGTGTTACTCGCAGGGTGCCATCGGACTATCCAACCATTCAAACAGCCGTGGATGCCGCCGATCCTGGGGACCTGGTACTTATCGCGCCGGGTGTCTATAAAGAAGAAGTAGTAATTACCACTCCATCGCTGATTATTCGCGGCGAAGATAGAAACAAAGTGATCGTAGACGGCGAGCATGTAAGAGGTAATGCTGTTACCGTTGTAGGAGCTGATGGTGTGGCCATTGAGAACATGACGGCGCGAAATGCTGTACTCAATGGATTCTTCTGGACCAGCGTAAAAGGCTATCGCGGCTCCCACCTTACAGCCTATAACAATGGGGACTACGGAATCTATGCGTTCGACTCTCAAGACGGAGTTATCAAGCATTCCTATGCCTCCGGTAGCCCGGATTCATCTTTCTACATTGGGCAATGCTATCCCTGCAAAGCCATAATCCATGATATCGTGGCCGAATACAGCGCCCTGGGCTACAGCGGCACAAATGCTGGCGGAGAACTGTATCTAATCAATTCCATCTGGAGAAATAACATCGTTGGCCTTGCTCCAAACACACTGGACAGTGAGCTACTTCCTCCGCAGAGAGAAGCTACGATCTGGGGAAACATTGTCTTGAATAACAATAACATTGAAGCGCCATTTGTGGCTCTTACCTGGCCTTCTTTTGGAAACGGTATTCTTGTGG
>JBHIXQ010000439.1:0-3146 GCA_041984705.1 Leptonemataceae bacterium
TTAGGGTTTGCTGATAATTTAATACCTCCTCCACCTGCTCCTCCAATAGAATCAGGCATAATTATTTTGTTCTCCGATTCTCTTTTAATACCCATTTTGACCACATGGGTGCTAGGGCAAGAGAACAATCATCAGGGCTGATCCTGAAGATGATCAAAAAGATTAATCGCCGATCTTTGCCCCTTATACTTATGGGAGATTTTAATTCAATCCCGGATAGTCCGCCTGTAAACAAGATAAAAACAGACCTGAGTGATGCATTACATATTTCCTTAAAAGAATTACAGGGCCCGAGGGGAACGTTTAATGGATTTAATGCGGATTTGCCCATAGAAAAAAGGATCGATTATATCTTTACCGGAAATTTCAAAGTACTGTCCTACATACACATTAATGATAGATTAAATAATAATAGACATATTTCGGATCATTTGCCTGTGATGATCAAAATTCAATGATTATTCTTGCATATCTCACATTCGTGGGGTTTTTTGTTTGTGGGATGATGGGTAAATTTGGATAGAAATAAAAATCTTAAAAATATGATTGGGGCTGGAATTGCTATAGGTGCTGTATTGGTGTCAGTATTGGTAATGTCAGGCGTGTTTTATTGTTGTCCTAATAAGTGGCTCAAACAGGTGATATAAAGAAATGAAAATATTAATTGCGGATAAATTATTCCCCAAGGCGATTTCAGCTCTTGAAAAAATAGGCGCCAACATAACATCTAACCCCGATCTGAAAGCAGAAGAGTTGAGTGAAGCTATAGAAAATGCTAATAACAGGATATACAAAGCTGAGAGGGCCACCACAGCCATCAAAATGATAAATACATAAAGAATTAGTTCCAGTTCCCAGATCATGGCAATTTCGCTTCCTGGTGGATATCCTTCAAATCGTCGATTCCATATAGCTCATTCACTTTCATCATGAGACTTCTTCTTACCTGTTAGAATGGGCTTTACTCCTTTGCGAAAAGCAGCCCGGCCCAGAGCATGAGTTCCAATGGGATTGGCCAATGCGATAAAGATTACTACCAGAGCCAGCTTGATGCTACTCAGTGTGAGGCCTTCAAAGATAATCAGACCGATTATGGCCAGAAGCATTCCCAGTGTATCGGACTTGCTCACAGCGTGAGTTCTGGAAAAAAAATCCGGAAGCCTGACAATACCTACGCTGCCAACCAGCATGAAGAATATGCCAGCTACCACAAAAACAATACTTATGACAGACTGGACATCAATCATCGGTATCCGCTCTCCCTGAAGTAAAATATTTTGCGATAATCAAGGACCCGACAAATCCGAGGACGGCATAGGCCAGAGTTATATCGATAAACATATCGATGCGACCGTATAGAAAACCAATAAGACAGATTAGCACAATGGTTTTCGTAGCAATGGCATTGGCTCCCACCAGGCGATCATACACTGTAGGACCTCGAACCACTCGAATCAGAGGAACTGCGATGATTACGGTTAGCAGTACAGCTGCATAAAGGAAAAACTCATTCATGCAAGTTCCTCCGGGGATGAGTAAAATCTTACATCGTAGACTATGGCTTTTTTCTCATTGGAGAAGAGTCGAGCCACTCTGGATGGCATACTGTCATCCACAACTGAACTTACGGATTTGGTAGTGAGTGCATGCACAATAAATTCATTTCCCTGGATGTCGATGGTCAGGGTGCCCGGAGTAAGTGTAATGGAGTTTCCCAGAATCATTCGAGCATGAGCGCTGGGCAGATCCGCTTTGAATCGCACTATATAGGTGGAAATAGGAAGTGATTTCCTTAGAATAACGCCAGCCACATGAAAGCCGGATGCAATAATCTGCCAGCCCAGCCAGGCAACATAGTAGATGAGATATCCATATCGCAGATTGATAAGATCATCCATTTCATCGGAGTAAAAACTGTAACGACGGAGGGAATGATTCAGGTACATCACCATCAGGACACTGAAAACTCCCATACCAATATGGATGGGGTCGTAATGCCCGCTCATTACCAGCCAGAATGCCAGCAATCCACAAAAAGAAAGGATTACGCTAACGAATGAAAGCTTCTTCATTTTGACCACAAGCTACAACAATGATCTAAGAAAGGCTATCCTGGAATTCAAGCACCGGGAAGCGCCCGCCATTAGAGATCGATTCCAATGCCATTGTCAATACTTTCCTCCAGAGGAGAGACGATTCCATACCGCCCACTGCCGCATACCCCATCCCGGTATCTCATCATCTGTAGTTCCTGCTGCATGAGGGCCGGCGTAAAAGGCTGAGTAAAGTCTAAGTATGGAAAAAAACCTAAAATAAAGTCCCGGACTCTGGCAATAATGGCATTAAACATCTTGACACACTTCGTGGGACATAACATCTTCCGGATTATTCTCTCTTCTCAGAGAGCTTCTGCCGACAGTAATAGTGGGCAGGTACTCCTATGCATTTTTACGTATCGCAATCGCTGGGACAGCTTTCCGCCAATGAACTGGTGCGGCTTCAGAAGTCTCTGAAGGTCATCCTCAGGCATGAAAACAAGCCGGATAGGCTCAAATCAACCCTGCTTTCCCTCTACAATAATCTACAGAATGCTCCAGGACTGGCTGAAGAGTCCTTTCATAAGTTGCTGAAGGCCGGCGGACTTCTCTGCTCAGAGGAAATGAGCGATCAGGAGCGCACTGAACTGGCAGCCAATCCGTTTACGGTTTGGCCCAATTCGCAGTGCTGCAGCATTGCTGGGGAAGCCCTGGAAGCACTGAAGAAGGACAATCGCTTTCTCAGAGATGGCTATCTATTCGCATTTATTTCCAGATTGAGCTCCAAAGAGATCAAAGCCTGGTCCACCTGGATGGCCAGGGCCCATAACCTTGCCAGAAAGCCGGGAAATGCTCAGGAACTGTATCGTTACCTTCTACTGGCCCGAGCTTCAAGATCGTCCTCACCGGCTCAAACTGCCGGCGAGCTGAATGGCAAGGATCTAAAGGCAGTACTTCGGGATGAGCCGGATTCGCCCATGCACTGGTTCTACCGCGACATTCTGCCTTTTTATCGATGCCTGGATGATCTGGATGCGAGAATGGAAAAGGAGGGGCAAGCCAGCGTTCTGCCCACCCTGCGAGCTTTTCTGTATGGTGATGTAATTAGCT
>JBHIXQ010000440.1:0-3139 GCA_041984705.1 Leptonemataceae bacterium
TCTCGCATTTTCAGGGCAGACAGACTGTAGCCGCTGGCGTTCAGTTTGAAAATGGACAGCCCAGAAAGGCGGGGTATAGAAGATATATAATTCGTTCGGTACCGGGCATAGATGATCCGGCCTCCATGAGAGAGGTAATCGCTCGCAGGATACAGCGACTCATCAATGAAGATTCCAGAATGCCGGATCTGATTGTAATCGATGGAGGAAGCACCCAGTTGCAGGCTGCCTGTGAAGCCGCTGCATCTCTGGGACGAGATGATCTGCCCATGATTGGCCTGGCCAAGAAAAGAGAAGAGATCTACCTGCCTGGACGCGCTGTACCTCTGAGCTTCGATAAGAATTCTGCAGGAATGCGCATTCTGAGACATTTAAGGGATGAGGCCCACCGTTTCGGAATTTCTCATCAGCGAATTCGAAGCAACAAAGCCCAATTGAAAATCCTGGAAACATCCATTCCAGACATTGGAAAAAACCGCATTCGAGCCATGCTGAAGCATTTTGATGACAGGAAGATTGCCGAGGCCAGCATTGAAGAATTAATGGAAGTGCCGGGTATTGGCGAAAAACTGGCCAAAAAGATCCATGGAGCTCTGAGTAGGCAGGAGAGCGAAACTCAGTCCGAATCGTTTTCCCCGGCAGCCAACATAAGCCAGGAACTCTAAATCCAACTTCAGATATTCTGATATGAATGAGAGTTAGCCTTCCCGGTCCATTGCTCCGTTGGGTAAAAAGTTTTTAGCTCCGGGTAAAAGAACATCTCGAAAAGGGTCTGGATACATCCGGCCTGAGTCTCTTACCACTGCTTTGAGGTTTTTATGACAGATAAACAGGCTCGCGAAGAACTTGAAGGATTCCATATCGTTACCCGCCACCTGGTAATGGAAAAAGATCTGAACTACCATGGAAATCTATACGGCGGCACCATGCTTGCCTGGCTGGATGAATCCTCAGCACTCTACGTTATGGAAAGCATCGGCTATACCAACTTTGTAACTGCAGGAATGGAGAATGTGCGATTCAAGTCTCCGGCCAGAAGTGGAGAAGCCGTAGTATTCTATTGCAGAACGGCAGACATAGGCCGCAGTTCCATCACGGTACAGACCAGGGCCTTTGTGCACGATCCGCTCAGCGATCGTAAAGATGAAATCATTAATTGCTCCATCACCTTTGTTTGCCTGAAGGATGGAAAGCCCTTCGCTTACTTTGAAAGCGACGACTACAAGAGTCGAAGAAGCCGAAACGGAAATTGAAACCGGAATCCGTCGGAGCTGGAAAACAGGAAATGCTGGATCTGGGTATAATTTGTTTACCAGGATCCGGTATTGATGTTGATACCGGGGGATCCGGATCCAGATTTCAGGGCATGGTGAAATCCATGGGCTGTTCTCCGCGATCCAGAAGTTGCGTGGGTGCCAGAAGCTTTTCCAGGTAAAGGCTGCTTCCTTCAAATAGCTGACCATCCCTGGTGCGAAACAGGTATGTATCGTAGCTCTTTTTGCCCAGAACATCCAGAGTTACCGTTTCCGGGTTGCCGATGGAAGTGCGATACACCAGAGAAAGCTCCATGGCCTGCTTTCCGTCCAATCTGGGTGGGATCTCATCCAGAAACTCGTTAGCGCGAATCTCCAGCAGATCATCCAGTAGAAGATTCATTTCCGTGGAAAGGACAGATCCTACCTCGGGCTCAAGCATTTTCCAGTCACCACCGGCACGAGCAAGCTCTACGTTTCTCAGACCAACCAGCGCCGGGTTCTTGAATCTCACATCGAGTCTGGTTATGGAGTTTCGACTGGAAATGGGCAGGATCTGACGATTTCGAAAATATGCAGCGTTTCCTGCTCCCAGGTCGCGACGCAGGTTCTCCTGAACCAGATAAACAGAGTCGTCCACAAGCACGTAGGATTCATTTCCGCGAATACTGGAACGACCTATGACGAAATCCCTTCGATTTCCATTGTCCAGAACTACACTTAGCTTCAACCCGCGGTCCAGGTCGAAGTCTTTTCTATGCTCGGAACTGTTATCCAGCTCATAGTAAAGTTTGCTCTTCCTTAGAGAGAACAGTAGCCTTGAAATACGCTGTGCATCGGCCAGGGATTTGTTATCCGGTTCGGATGACGAAGTAGCCTCCTGATCGGAACTGACTCCGGGTTTCAGAATCCATTGGAATCCCTGTACCGCATTCAGTAACTTTCGTTCTTCAGATGGCTCCACTCCTTCCAGTGCATCCTGGTCTGACTCCACAGCAACGGCACCGCCTCGCTGAATGCTGAATCCAGAATCTTCAGGGTTCGAGAGATCCACAACCTGGATTAGATCGATCCTGGCTGGCTCCACATCCAGAAGAGAATCTGCATCCAGATAGGATGTGCGAATCCATCCAAAGGGATCAAATATGAAAAATGCTATAATTACCAGAATTACATTGAATCCCAGAAGCGAAAGGCCCGGGTTTTTACGTATGCGAAAAATGCTACTACGCAGACGGTCCAGGAGGCTTGATTTTCGTGCCTTCCCGGCATTGTCGGTATGGTTCGTCGGTATATCAGTCATCGAATCCTCTTTTCTGATTCCTTCGATTGAGGCGAATCAATCCATAGATACCCAGAATAAGTGGAATCAGAAGTGTATGAAACCATTGAAATACAACCTGAAACCCTTTTTCCGAAGGAATCAAATAACTGAACCAGGTAGGAGGGCCCTCTATGTAATCCACTCCTCGAGTGCGAAGGCGTGCAGCTACAAGATCGCTGTCTCCTTGCAAAGACTCCAGAAGCGAACTCAAGAATGCCATGTTGACCTGAAATATTCGAGCATTGGACTCGTTGGTAAGAAATACGTCGGATACCATGTACGCAGTGGGAATAATCAGCAGCGTGGATTCGGTTCCATCTGCCTGTACCTTGAGTCTCTGTTCTTCAAGCATTTCAGAGAACCTTCGCGCCTGAACTGCGGAAAGATCGCCGCTGGATTCTCTGGCCAGCTCCTGCACCTCATCATCGCTGAATGAACTGAAAAAGCTTCCTGTAGCCCTGGCCATCATGGGACGAGGGGATGCGATATATTGATCGTCGGTGGACCTTCCAATGTCCTGCATGTTTCTTAGATCCAGGGAATGGCTCTCTGCCACAATGGC
>JBHIXQ010000441.1:0-2811 GCA_041984705.1 Leptonemataceae bacterium
GCCCTGGGGGGTAGTGCCCGTTCCGAAGGTAAATACGGTAAACTGGAGGCCACCACAATACGCAAGATCAAGCAAGAAGATCCTCATTTGTTTGGAGAACTGGTGCTCTCTTTGAGCAAGGTTCTGGCCCGCAGACTGGCCTATGCGAACCGAGGCAACCGGGGCATATCTGCTGACTTTCGCACAGGCGAAACCAGAATGGAACATGACCTGATTGGAGATCGGGAGGTGCCTCACAATGTATTGTGGGGAGTTCAGACCCTTCGGGCCATGGAGAACTTTTCCATCAGCGGAGTAAGACTGGATCATTTTCCGGAATTCATCGAATCCCTGGCAGATATCAAGGCGGCCTGCGCCGTGGCAAATCACGCCCTGGGCAACCTGGATGAAGAGAAGAAAAAAGCCATTATCCAGGCCTGCGATGAACTCTGTCGGGGGATGTGGCATAGCCACTTTATGGTGGATATGGTGCAGGGTGGCGCAGGTACCAGCACCAACATGAATGCAAATGAGGTGATTACCAATCGCGCGCTGATGATCATGGGAAAGGAACGGGGGGATTACAAGAGCCTTCATCCAAACAACCATGTAAATATGAGTCAGTCCACAAATGATGTGTATCCGTCCTCCATCAAAGTGACATTGCTTCGCATGATGGATCGCCTGCTTGTAGAGGTGCACAGCCTTTCCGATGCTTTTGCAGCCAAAGGCGTGGAATTCAAAGATATAATTAAAATGGGACGCACCCAGCTTCAAGATGCTGTGCCCATGACTCTGGGACAGGAGTTCAAGGCCTGGTCGCTGATGATTCGAGATGGTGCTGAACGAATCGAGCTTGCACGAAAACCGCTGAGCCAGCTCAACATGGGAGGCACCGCCATCGGCACAGGTATCAACACTCATCCGGAATTTGCTCTCAAGGTCATTACGGAGCTTTCCAGGAGAACCGGCCATCAGCTATCTACTTCTATGGATCTGGTGCAGGGAACCCAGGATACATCCGGATTTGTGGAACTGGCCGGGGTGCTCAAAATGCTGGCTGTTCGACTTTCCAAGATCTGTAACGATCTGCGATTGCTGTCCAGCGGACCCAGATGCGGATTCAATGAAATCAATCTTCCTGCCGTTCAACCCGGCTCCAGCATAATGCCCGGAAAAGTAAATCCTGTAATTCCGGAAGTAGTAAACCAGGTGGCCTTCCAGGTAATCGCACTGGATAACGCTGTGGCCCTGGCAAGCGAAGGAGGACAACTTGAGCTAAACGTATTTGAGCCCATTATTGCCTACGATCTATTTACTTCTATTGAGATGCTTGCCAACGCTGTGTCTACTCTGCGTAAACGCTGCGTGGAAGGTATTACTGCGAATCCAGAGGTATGTCGCAGACTGGTAAACAATAGCATTGGAATCGTCACTGCTTTGAATCCTCATCTGGGATACGAAAAAACTTCGGCCCTGGCACGGGAGGCACTGGAAACCGGCCGCTCCCTGGGGGAACTGGTACTGGAAAAAGGCTATATGACTCAAGAGAAGCTGGATGAAGTTCTCAGTCCGGAAAATATGATTCGCCCTACGTTGAAATGATTAACCATCCTGGATCTCCGGGTAAATAGATCCAGGATGAAGTAATGTCAGCGTTGCCAGCCGATCAAGCTCCCTGCACAACTGCTTTATAGAGATCCACCTGGCTCTGGCGAATGCCTGCCCGGCCGGATGCGATGGCTTCCTTCGAAAACTCCAGTGCCTTTTGCTGATTCTTTTGATAGTAGGCTACGAACTGTTTATCTTCAAGAGCGATGTGATTGGTTAACCACTGCCTTAGATCGTTTACCAGAGTGGCGGCCGCTCTTGGGTTGCCACCTTCGAAATCCTTTTTTCGGTCCTGAACAAATTGTTCGAATTTCTTATGCCTGGCTTTGTGACTGGTGGACTGTTCATATCCCAGAACTTCCATCAACTCCTCTTCCGTTCTGAAATGGACATCAATGTAGCGGATGGCCTCATCAATAGTCCGGGCCAGCACCGCACGCCTGGTAAGGGCGGATTCGCTCATCGCCTCATCCATATCCACAATCATCTTGATAAGCCAGAGATGCTGAATATCGATAATGGGAACTCCGATTTTAAGATTCAGTCTATTCCAGAGGGATGTAATCTCTTTCAGCACCTCCGATGTAGTAACTGTAATACCCGTATTGGTGGATACCATATCCAGTAGTTTCCATTGACTATCGGACACCACTGCATCGCCGTTGTTCTGCTCCATAAACTGGTTCGCCTGATCCAGGAGCTTTCTGCGTTTTAGAAAATCGGCATATTTTCGATCCTCACCCACAATGTGATGAATGAGCCATTGCCGTAGAAATCGGTATAGCTTCGCCGCTTCTTTGCGCGTGGAAACACCCTCTTCACTCAAGATTCGCTGCAACGCCTTGCGAAACATCTGGTGCGCGCGAATGTGAGCTGCTTCCTCGGCGAAATGATATTCGTGAAACAGTTGTTCCTCGGCTTTAAAATGTGCTTCCGCATACTCCCCGGCCTGCTTAACCACATCGTGAAACCTGGCGGGAACCGCATCAGGATTGTGATGGAGCACCCATTCCAGTTCCAGAACCAGAGCCACCAACCAGGCGTGTTGTGCATCGATACCACGAATACCCAGGCCCAGATTTAGATGCTTCCAGAGGGCCGCGGCTCGCTCCACGATTACAGAGTCCATATTACTTGAGTAAGAAACCGCCATTGAATCCAGGTTCTAGATTACTTGATAATATGAAAAGTCACTATTTAGGCTGATTTCGTCCTTGTCAG
>JBHIXQ010000441.1:2821-3129 GCA_041984705.1 Leptonemataceae bacterium
TTGTACACTCTGCTTACCTGCCCCTGCCCGAATCCTGGAGCCTACCCGGCGAACCAAAGACCGGAACTCTCCAGCAAGACCGGAAAAACAGGAGAAAACAAATGAGAGCTACAAGTTACACACCTAAATTCGAAGAGCCGGTAAAAGAATATAATGTAAAAAAGGTAGAAGAGTATATGGCGCGAAATGTCATTACATTTCGACCTTCCATGAATGTCTATGAGGCTATCCAGATATTGCTCAAGAACAAAATCGCCGGTGGGCCTGTACTGGATGAGAATGGCGAGATGATAGGAATTCTATCTGAG
>JBHIXQ010000442.1:0-3125 GCA_041984705.1 Leptonemataceae bacterium
TACCGAGCTGGATATAATCTCGCTTGATCTCGCATCAGAAGGAAGCCTGCACTTTACGGAGGTAAAAGCCCATAATGAGCCATGGAAGCATCCGCTATCTTCACAAACGCCTCTACGAAGACATAAAACCCGAAAAGCAGCACAGTCCTTTCTCTTCGAATATGTCGCCTATCTGCACACTGGTGGACATAAAGCTCCGGGTATGGAACTCAATAAGCTTGACTGCTGTATTTGCTTTGACTTAATCTGGGTGAAAAGGGATGGCCTGGAGTACTTCCCGTCTATTTTTTAAAGTCAGGCGGGAAAGTTCTCAGCCATTTTTACCGGCGGGTCGAATGTACTCTTGTCGGCCACGGAAATATATAAAGAGTAAGGTCGATTTCCACGGATGGAAATACACGTTACAGGGAAGTAACAATGAAAATACTCCTCGAACCGGACAGGGATGTCCAGCGGGAGAAGTACGGACCGGATCCAGTTCTGCTGCGCAAGCAGGGAGTGGATATGGCTACCCGTGACATCTCCACATACAAAGAAAAGATCGTAAACGATGACTACATGGAGCATGCGATTAATCGGATCGCGATGGAACTTTCGCATTTTCTTGCGAAATAAGATTCCAGGCGGACGTATAGCGCAACGCTTCAAGTAAATGTTCCATCTGGATCCAGGCGGCCCCGGACATATCTGCGATACTCCGGGCAAGCCGCCGGATTCGATGCTTTTTTCTGTTACTGAATCCAGCCGTAATTCTGTCAAACTCCCCATCTGTATGGGAATCTTCAAAGAGAAAGGATTCTACATCCAGAACCTCCGCATTAAACTTGAACCCATCTTTCCATCGATCTTTCTGAGCCTGCATTAGATTCTCGTACCATACCTGCACAACATTCATGGAAACTACGCTTTCGCTGTTCTCCAGAAATAATTCCATATCCATTCTATCTTGAAGCGCTCCCAGCATTCTTGCCTGATACTGTCGCACTGCACCTGCACTGCATTTGCAGATTTCTGTAGATCCAAACATTCCGCATGGACAGGCATTCGCTGTAGCTACAAACCAGAGAGAGCAGGGCAGCTCTTCTCGGTCGCTTCCACGAGAAATATGTACCATCTGACTATCCAGTGGCTCCCGCAAAGACTGAAGCACATCCCGTCGAAATTCCCCCAGTTCATCCAGTAGCAACAATCCATTATGAGCTTCGGTGACTTCGCCAGCGCGAATAGGACTGCCCCCTCCAATCATCGCAACCCTGGTCACACTATGATGGGGCCTGCGAAATGGCCGGCGAATCACTTCCCCTCCAGATTCAGGAAGGCGCAGATAGATTTCCCGGCATTCCCGGGCATTCGCTACAGGAAGCATATCGTAGATTGCATGTGCCAGAGTAGTCTTGCCCGATCCAGGCGGCCCCATACATAGAAGGCTATGCCGGCCGGCGGAAGCGGCCACTGCTGCTCGCATGGCCTTCCAGCTAAAGCGAAACCTTGAGGAGTCCGGAGCCGCATCCAGCGTACTGCTGGAGGTTTTTACTGATTCCAGCTCACGAACGGAGATCTTTTCAGGCTCCGGGCTAAACAGCGCCTTTAATGATTCAATCTGCACTGGGCAGGAGCTGTGCGCAATACCTGGCACTGTCTCCGGAAAATGGGACAGGACCGAATGAAATCCAAGAAGATCCGCCATGGCCAGGATTCTGCCCGGCATTTGAAGAATACGCACCTGACCATCCAGCGCAAGCTTACCAATGAATGCTGGTCTGGCTCCGGGCGATCCCGGTAGTGTATAGCCCAGCGCCTGCAACAGTGCAACGGCAACAGGCAGATCAAGTAAGTCCTGGAATCGAGGGTCTGACTCTCCTTCTACATTCAGATTTACCGTGCGATGATTCAGCCGAATACCTGTCATCTGGAGCGCACAGGTTACTCTGTCCAGGATGCTACGGGCCCTGGAAGGAGCCAGCCCGGTTAGATGAAAATCGGGAATACCAATTTTCATGGCCACTTCAATATGTATTACCCGGGGCAGGCCGGAACTGCCAGGCAGAGCAGACTCAACGGATGCGTAATACATACCTGGTAATGTCATAAAACAAAGAAACGTTGCCAAAAAAAGGCCAGATCGAGAACCTGTTTGGGCATGCTGAATCGAGTTGCAGTCCTGGTCTTTTCTGTTCTTACAATTCTATTGCTCCATTGTTCCTCTCCCATACTTAAATCGGCGCAAGCTACGGAGTGGAACCAGGAACTGAAGGAAAAGGTCTTTCGAGCAAAAACGGATATATTTCCAGAATTTGCCAATCAATCGGATAAGGACAGGCCTCTGTTCACTCGAGGGACCCTGGTCAAAATTCAGATTGAAAGCTCGGCGGACTGGGTGAAGGTTCGAGCCCGAGATGCCAGAAAAGATAGAGAGAACACTCCCGGGCATGTAATTCTATATCTTTTCGCGGACGATGTGGATACAGAACAGGGAAATGGTCGACAGCTGATTCAGGAAAGGCTAGACCAGATTCTGAGTCCTGCGAATTAAGCTTCGGTGCACCGCACCGGAATCGGCAGTGTGGATCTGCATGGGTCCAGCCGGAGGAAACACTCAGGAATCATTGAATATGGTGCATGAACTGGTCGATAAAGCATTTATGAGGTCTGCTGCGAAATGGATTCTGGGTATCTTCCTGGTCAGCGGTGCTCTGCAAGGGCATCCTGGGGCAGAGGAAGGGCAGGATCTGATTGATGATGCCATTGAGAAGTATTTTGAGGGCATTGAGTCCAAAAACTCGGTGGATCTGGATCAGCGAAAACTGGACCAGGCATTTGGAAAAAGAACTCCTGCTATTTTGATTCCTGAATCCATCGCCAAAGAAGAGGATTTGAGCACCAGCGATGAATCCTTTTCCTTTGCCAATTCATCCGATCTGGATACAGAAACCTACAAAGTGCAGAAAGGGGATACCTACTATTCCATCAGCCAGAAGCTGGGTATTTCTGTAGCACAGATCAAGACTCTGAATCCGAAAGTAGATGAAAACGATCTCAGCGTGGGTCAGGAACTGAAGGTGAAAGGTAGCCCGGCACCTGTAGATAAGCGGGAAACCTACGTGGTGAAAAAGGGTGATACTCTT
>JBHIXQ010000443.1:0-3123 GCA_041984705.1 Leptonemataceae bacterium
TGTCCCTATCAGAAGATACAATTCTTCTGGATGCCCGAAGTTACGCCCTGTATGCCATCTCGCATATTAGTGGCTCAAGGCATATCTCCTGGAAGGACTATTCCCGGGAGCATTCTGGATTGCTTCGGGAGCCGGATGAACTAAAGCAAAGGCTAACGGAAAGTGGAGTTAATGAAAGCCAGTGGATTCTGGTATACGGTGGAGCGAAAAACGGCTGGGGCGAAGAAGGTCGCATCGCCTGGATGCTTCGCAGTCTCGGCTACAGGGCACTCATTGTAGACGGCGGCTTTGAATCACTTTCAGATTACCTGGAAACCGGCTATGGACCTGCCCGGGGTAACTTAAAAGTCAGGGAATCTTCGCAAGTTGCCGTTCTGGGCCTTGAAAGCGAAAATGTAAAAAAGGAGCAGCGAAGCGGCCTGGAGCGCCTTTCCATAAAGAAGCAGTCCGCCAGCGAACTAACCATTGGCATGCAAGAGTTAAATGAAATTCGCAGCTCTGCACAGATAATTCTCATCGATAGTCGAGAAAGACGAGAGTTTCTGGGAGAGACTCCTTACGGAGAAAATCGAGGAGGCCATATTCCGGGGGCGTTGCATCTTTACTATCAGGATTTGATCCAGGACAATGGTCGCATTGTTTCAAAGGAATCCCTATTGAAGATACTGGCATCCAGAAGGGCTGTTCGGGAAGCCCTGCTGAAGCCAGGAACCGTGCGCTCGCCATCAGTAGTTAAGGGATCCAGAGAAGGTTCCGACTCCGAAACTTTCCTGGAAACGCATCCGAATGACTCTTTAGAGGACCATGAAATGGAAGCAGCTTCAAGACAGGAGCTGGAAAGAATCAAGGAAATCCAATTCATTACCTATTGTACGGGCGGAGTGCGATCCGCATTTGTAACCGCTGTGCTGCAGCACTATGGATTCAAGGCCCGGAACTATCCAGGAAGCATGTGGGAATGGTCTGCCCGGCCAGCTGTGGATTATCCCCTGGAATCAGGAATCGAGAATCCATGACCCATCCGGCAATCATCAAATCAAGCATACATACCATCCGGAAGTTCTGGACAGCTCGCGAAATAGCCGTCCGCTGGCCTGCACTGGTTTTCACCTTGAGCCTCATTACGCTACCGGGCTGTGACGACCCTTCGCACCCGGACAGCGTTTCTGTGCAGGATATGTTTCCCGGCGAAAGCTGGGCCCTGCCCATGGAAAACATGGGCCCTTTACAGGGCTCCCCGGGCATAACGGCCCGGGACTGCGGTTCCTGTCATACAGAACATTACCGGGAATGGTCCCAATCCACACATGCACATGCCCTATCCGATCTACAATTTCAGTCCGAACTATCCAAGCCATCATCACCGCAGTGGCTTTGTTTGAATTGCCACATCCCGGTGGGCAACCAGCGAAAGGAAATTGTTCGCAGTGTAAAAAGTGGAGATTTGCTCAAACCCATAGCTGAACCCAATCCGCATTTCGACCCGCAGATGCGTGAGGAAGGCGTGACCTGTGCAACCTGCCATCTAAGAAACCAGGACGGAAAGACTGTGGTCATTGGCCCCCTGGGAACTGGCAGAGCTCCGCACCCAGTGGTGGTAAATCGAAAAGCTCTGCAGAACCGATGTCTGGATTGCCACAACGTCAACTACAAAGTAAGCTCCTCTCTGGTTTGTTTCTTTAATACCGGAAATGAACTGGCAGGCTCGGATCTTTCGCATAAAGCCTGTTCCGATTGCCATATGCCCGAGACCCAGAGACAGATTGTAACGCTTTCCGGAGATTATCCCTCACGGCTTTCGCATTTGCACTATTTCATTGGCGGCGGTATCCCCAAAGAATTTTCTTTGTTGGAGTCTCAATTAAAAGGAGGGTATCGTAGCGGGCTGGGTTTGAAACTTCTAAACCATAGCTGGAATCCGGAAACAAAAAGATTCAGATTCACAGTTCAAATGTCCAACCTGGATACAGGACATTATCTTCCCACCGGAGATCCAGAGCGCTTCATTCGCATCAGTCTGCGAATCTATTCCGGTGGCAACCATGTAGAAAAAACCTACAGACTTGGTCAGCACTGGCAGTGGGAGCCAGAGGCCAGACAGATCCAGGACAATCGACTGAAATCCGGCGAAGTGCGAGTCTGGCAGGAATCAGTGAAACTTTCCAGAAAGCCCTCACGCATTCATCTGGAAGCGGTGCATATTCGACTCAGTGAAAAGAATGCAACCTATATGGAAAGTACGGCGCAACGAGTTCCGGAGCCCTATCGAAGCAAAGTAGCCGAGTTGAAAAAGCATTATCCGGTAGAAAGAGTGATCCACAGAGAAGATATCTTGATTCCGTTTTCAGAGCTCAATAGCACCGAAGAAGAATAGAGACCGGGCATCCTTTAATGCGAAACCAATCTGCTGTTGGATGAGCTCATTCTTCTTGATACATCGAAGCCAGACAGTAATGGCTCAAAGTAGCCGAGGTCTTCGATTGTACTTATATTTATGTCTTGTAGATCCTGATGGTCCTGCTGCTTCTTAATCATTCCGAATACAAGGGTAAAAAGCTATGAGAGAATTGGTAAAATAAACAGCATGGTATAACTGATCTAGTACAAAGGTGACTTAGTGATCTTAGAGTTGTAATTTGGAAGAAAGTTCCTACTTAAGTTCTAGCTAACCTAAAGAGAATAAGGAATGACAAGGCCAAAGATAGCTATGTATAGTTTCTTATAATTGACTTCATAGAAATCAACAAAGTATATCTTTACACGTCTAATCAGTTTAGCTGAAAAGACAACAAAACAAATTATTTCAATAATTATCAAACAGTAGTCAAGTATATCAAGCTCCACAGGATAAAAAGCTAAATACTCCTTTTACGTCTCTGGCCAACAAAATACAACCGTATGCCACAATAATGAAATGAAAACAATGCTTAAAAATATTCTAGTTGCTATCTTTAGTCTATCTAGGTGTTTCTATGAATTATTAATCATATCATTAATTTATTTATTTCATTTTTGTGCGCTTAAATAATTAATGGAAATTGATCAAAAACAATACTCCGCAAGCAAAGAGAGGAAGGACAAGAGAGCGGCAGACCAGAGCTTGCAGGCGCTTTCAGGCCAGAT
>JBHIXQ010000444.1:0-3108 GCA_041984705.1 Leptonemataceae bacterium
GTGATCCGCTGGTGGAATTTCTGGACGAGGAAACCGGCGAGGTAACCGGAACACTTACCGGTGCCTTTATAGAAAGAGATTTCCAGGCCGAGGTTACCCTGGCCCGAGGCAACGTGGAGTTGAATCGGGGTGAGGACCGAGCCCGGGGAGAAATCGCCCGGTACGAAGAAAAGGACGGATATCTGGAATTCATCGGCAATCCCAGAATCTACAGGGATGGCTCATGGATTCAGTGTAGCCTGGTTCGCATGTATCCCGATCAGGATCGAATTGTCTTCGAAAAGAACATCCAGGGCGCCATCGTAGAGTAACGAAGATTTAGCAAGACCCTGAAATCCCGGGTATCCGGAATCACCCTGTAGCTTTGCATCGGCGACTCATCCCGGGATTTATTCTCCGGGTTGCTTGCTTGTTCCTTGCTTGCATCCAGAACCGGCTTGCAAAACTCGGGCCAGATCCTATGAAAAAGGCCAAAGAAGGTTTGCCTTCCGAATTGCCCCTTGCATTCTGGATTTGTGGCTCGAGCCAAAAAATCCAGAAGTGCCGTCTCCTCCGTTCAGAGAGAGGAAACCAGAGATCTTCAATCAGGTAGCTTTGATCCGGATTTTCGGATGAGGACCCTGCGAATGGAGGGTCTGGTAAAGATCTATAATAGAAAGCGTGTGGTGGACGGAGTTTCCTTCGAAATCGCTCGAAGAGAGATTGTTGGGCTTCTGGGCCCCAATGGAGCAGGTAAGACAACTTCCTTTTATATGGCTGTGGGCCTGGTCCAGCCGGATGAAGGCCGGGCCTTTATCGGAGAAGAGGAAGTAACCAGACTGCCCATGTTCAAGCGAGCAAGGCTGGGTGTAGGATATCTGGCGCAAGAAGCCTCGGTTTTTCGCAAGCTGAGCGTCCGCGAAAACATCGAAGGCGTTTTGCAGATGCATTTCAAGGATCCAAAAGAGATCCGCCGTCGATCCGATGCGTTAATCGATGAACTTCATTTAAACAAGGTAACGGACCAGAAGGGATTCACCCTGTCCGGGGGGGAACGAAGACGATGCGAAATTGCTCGTGCTCTGGCCACAGAACCGGATTTTATCTTGCTGGATGAGCCATTTGCAGGCGTAGATCCCATCGCTGTGCGGGATATCCAGGATCTGATCTCGCAGCTAAGAGAGCGGGGCCTGGGAATACTTATTACAGACCATAATGTGCGAGAAACTCTGAAAATTACCGATCGGGCCTATATTATGTATGCCGGTCAGATTTTGAAATCCGGAACAGCACAGGAGCTGGTGCAGGATCAAAGAATCAAAGAAATCTATCTGGGAGAGGACTTCACTCTGTAATTCACTATGGCGCTTTCCCAGCAACTGGTACAGAAGCAAACGCAACGCCTGGTGATGACCCAGGATCTGAGGCAATCCATTGAGCTATTGCCTCTGTCCAATCTGGAACTTTCCGAAAGGATTCAAACCGAGCTTCTGGAGAATCCTCTTCTGGAACTGAAGGAAGAGGAAGAGAACCGGGAGACTCCGGAAAGACCGGAGCGCTCCAGCACAGAAGAGGACAACTCGGAATCCGAATCCAGATCCAGAGAAGAATACAGCGACTACGGACAGATCGACTACGAAGGCGCAGATAGAAAGAATCAATTTTTGCAGAACGCAGTAACATCGCACAGTTCGCTACAGGAGTATCTTACAGAACAATTGAGGCTCACAAACCTGGGAGCCAGGGAATTCGAAGCGGCTACCATTATTGTGTCTGCCATCGATCAAAAAGGATTTCTTACTGAATCTCCGGAAGTTTTGCTGGAAGACCAGAACCTTCCTCCTGGCGCTATCAATCGCATCCTGTCCACCATCCGTGAGCTGGATCCTCCAGGCTGTGGAGTTAGCGGAGTTCAAGAAGCGTTATTGGTCCAGGCGGCACTCCTGAATGCAGAGCCTTTTGTACTTAAACTGCTGGAAAGGCACTTTGAAGATCTGGAACGTCTGGATTATAAGAAGATTGAAAAGGAAACCGGCTGCAACGAGAGCAGAATCCATTCCGCACTGCAATTCATTCGGACCCTGGAGCCATTTCCAGGAACTCTCTATTCCACCAGAGAACCGGACTATATTGTGCCGGACCTGATCGTAGTAGAGATGGAAGACCGAATCAATGTAATCATCAACGACGACTGGATTCCTGCTCTACAGATCAATGAATCCTATAAGAGCCTTCTTTCCGGTGGAAAAGAAGGAGATGCAGAGTATCTGGAAAGCAAGCTGTCCAGCGCCACCTGGCTACTTCGAGGAATCAAGCAGCGCAGACAAACCCTCTACCGTACAATGCAAACCATTGTGGAACATCAGGAAGAGTTCTTTCGCCAGGGGCATGGACATCTAGTGCCACTCACACTGCGAGAAGTGGCAGACGATCTGGAAATGCATGAGTCCACAATTTCTAGAATCACAACCAACAAGTATGTGCAGACGCGATGGGGAATCTTTGAGCTTAAATACTTTTTCACCAGCGCCCTGAGAAAGGCAGATGGAGGACGAGGAGAATCGTCCACAAACATCAAAGAAAGGGTTCAAAAACTGGTGGATGCTGAGGATCCATCTACGCCATTATCGGATCAGGAAATTGCAGATAAGATCGCGGCCGAAGGTGTCAGTATTGCCCGGCGAACCGTGGCCAAGTACAGAAAGATATTGAATATTCCGTCGGCAGAGAGAAGAAGAATTTTAAAAGGCATGGGTCGAGGATAAAAGAAGAAAGCCAGGGAAAAGGAGGGGTCAATGGAAACCAGCTACCACTTTCAAAATATAGATTCGTCAGATGCTCTGAAGGAATACGCAGACAAAGTCGTGGATAAACTGTCCTCGCACTTCAGCAACCTTCAGAATGCAACAGTGCATTTTAAGGTGGAAAAGATCCATCAGATTGCTGAAATTACTATCAATGGGGATAGCGGCCAGTTTGTAGCCGAAGAGAAGGCCGAGGATATGTACGCTGCCCTGGACCTGGTGGAAAAGAAACTGGAAAAGCAGATTCGAAAGCACAAGGAAAAGCACCTGGGCAAGAATCAAAGGGGATAGAGTGAGTTTGATGGAACCTGGCAAGCTACTGGAA
>JBHIXQ010000445.1:0-3098 GCA_041984705.1 Leptonemataceae bacterium
GGAGGGTTTGTGTGTCCCATCGACTTGGAGGAGGAGAAGGAGGAGGACATCTGGATGCTGTTTCGGTGATGCTCTTGCTGATAGTGTCGATGAGCTGAATATCGTTTCCAATTTCCAGTTCTCTCGAAGCAGATAGCACATACTGGCTGAGCACATCGTGCTGCATGGGAGATGCACGGCCAAATACAATGGGCCAGCCCAGATGAACGTAGTCCAGCACAACGTTTAATTCCATGATGTGTCCACCACGACTTTGAAAGGGGAGAGTCATTTCAATTCTCCGTTTCGCTTCGGTCATAGACTTCAAACGATCCAGTAGCAGTTCGCCCTCGAAGTTAAATGCGCTGGAGTCTTTGCCCAGAAAATCCATTAGATTTTTTCCCACTATATCATCCGGCTCATAGCCCAGCAGGGATTTAATTCTATGGTTCATGGAGCGAATGGTTCCGTCCAGTTCCATAGAAAATATCATCTCAGGGGATGCCTCCACCAGATGCCTGTGTCTTACAGAGGCTTCTTCCAGTTCCGCTTCCAGAAGCTTATTCGCTCGCAGGATCTCCTCGGACATCACTTCCCGTTCTTTCTGGAGTTTTCTTGTTTCTGAGATATCTCGTGCAACCCCCAGATAACCCACAATCCGGTCTTCCTGGACGACAGGAGTAATGGATAGCATTACCGGAGATCGGCTACCGTTGCGGTGGATGTAGGTCCATTCTCGCTCATCCGGTTCCATGGTTTCTCTGCATTTGGCCACAAAGGCCTCAAAACCCGGGTTAATCATACGATCCAGTTCCTTGCTGAGTTCGATGGCTCGCTGGACTACTTCATGGGGATCATGAAAGATTCCTGGATCTGTTTTACCTACGATTTCCTCTTCGGAGTAGCCAAGCATGCGAACTGCCCCGGCACTGAATGTACGGATAGTTCCATTGAGATCTGTGGATATAAAACTGAAGTTTGCGCTATCAAAAATGGCTTTTTGCAGACCCAGGGATTGCTTGAGTGCGCTACGAATGGACTTTTCCTCTTTGATTCTTTTTCGCAGCTCCATTTGATTCATGACCTGAGTGGCCAGACGTTTGAGTAGATCCTTTTGCTCCTCGTTCAGGGTTCCGGGCTGCCGGTCTATGACACAGAGTGTACCTATGGCCTGACCATCCGGAGTAAGTAAAGGGGCTCCTGCGTAGAAGCGAATACCGGGATCCTCCTGTACCAGTGGATTATCCTGGAATCGTTCATCCGTGCTTGCATCTTCGATTTCGAACACACCTCTTTCATGAATTGCATGAGCACAGAAGGACACATCCCGGCTGGTCTCCTGGATATCAATGCCCACCCGGGCCTTGAACCACTGTCTACCAGAGTCGATTAACGAAACCAGAGATATGGGAACGTTACAGATGTAGGATGCCAGTCGGACCAGATCATCGAATGCCTGCTCTGCATCTGTGTCCAGAATATCGTAGCTGTATAGAGCGGCCAGTCTTCGGCTTTCCTCCGGTGGTTGAGAAGGAATCTGCATGTGCAAAAACTTATAGAGGCTATTCTTAATGGCAATGAAATTAAGTTAAGGTCCTGCAGCCGGCGCCACAATGGGAACGTGCCGTCGATCTACGAGGATGACTGAATGGGGTCCGAGGATTGTTCTTTAACAGTTGCCATACAGAAACGCTCCGAGGCCCTGAAAAGGCTCCCGAAATCTGGATACGCTGTGCTTAAGAGAGGCTTCAGCTGGAAGGTGCATCCCGGTTTCTCCTGTCCAGTATTCCTTTCGCGGTAGATTCAAAGCGAGGCGGGACCAGAAGCTTGATTTCTGAATAGCTACGTCCAGGTTGAGTCAGGATACTTCCCATAAATTCATCTCGAATTTCGGTAGGTATCCCTTCATCGTGCAACGCTTCGGCCCAGATCTGAATCAGTGCATAGTTGGGGTTCTGAGCGACTACTACAGGTTCTGGCTCGATTTTAGAGCCTGGAGACACTTGAGGTCGATCCTCTGTCTTTCTATACAGGAATACAGCAACCCCGACAAAGGCGATGACAAAGGCTGGCATACCACGAATCCAGCCCATAAGCCATCCGGCAAGTGCCAGTAACACTATCATGGCTCCCAGGCTTCTATTGAATCTGAGCCGAATGAACCGAAAAAAGGCTCTGGCTTTTCGCATAGTCAACATTGAATATTACTAACGCCGGCCGAGCTCAATCCACAACCACGTAGCCGCAGATGGCACCGATCATTTTTCCATCCTTGAACACCGGGGCGCCGGAATAGATCGTATCCTCTTTGCCCTGCATGGCTGCCTCGCAGGCCCGCTCGGTCATTTCCTCCTGGTCCAGATTTTCTGTGGAGAGATATTCTCCATCGCGTCCCCGGGGAG
The DNA here is from genome assembly GCA_041984705.1 of Leptonemataceae bacterium. Taxonomy (GTDB): domain Bacteria; phylum Spirochaetota; class Leptospiria; order Leptospirales; family Leptonemataceae; genus UBA3465. Next base: position 2,382 of record JBHIXQ010000445.1, read on the forward strand.
TGGCCTGGTAGTGAATTTCCAGACAATTTTCTCCCTCTACACAGAACGGCACAGCATCGAAGCTTACTCGATGCTCTCCCATCTTTTCCATAGATGCAAAGGGAGGTAGAAAATAGGGCAGATTCTTATTGTAAGACCGTCTGCGAACGTTCTCCATGTACTCCAGCAGTTCCTCACTATCGGCTTCCTGCACAAGTTCCTTTGCTCGTTGCGATATCATGGATTCTATCCTGTATCCATTCCACGAATTCACCAATATGAACCCCAGAGGTATCAGCGAGGCCACCAGCAACAGTCCGAGAATAAGTTTAAACGGAATCTCAATCTTTTCCAGATCATTATCAGGAAGCATTCTTCTTATCCGAGTAGTTCTCTACGAAGTGCCGAACGTATCTGGAAATTACAGAAAAGTTCAATGTAATGCTCAATGCCACAGAGACAATGAAAAGTGTGAGAACTACCATATGAATGGCATCCACAATGGGACCATCACTCAGGGATTTTATTTCCAGGGCCTTTGCAATGCCGATGAAGATTTGTTGAATCATCAATGCAAAGCCCAGAATTACTGTGAGCCCTGTAATAGTCCTTTCCACTTTCTTGAGTGTCATAGTTGATCCTGCTATTTTTTTCTGGATTCAGGCAATGGTACAAATTCCGTTTCGCCCTCTACAGCGGGGAATTCCTGATTCTGCCATCTACGTTTGGCAGACTCGA
>JBHIXQ010000446.1:0-3098 GCA_041984705.1 Leptonemataceae bacterium
TTATCGGTGCTATTTACAGGTACTCGAATTTCATTCCAGTTAAAAGAGAATTCTTTGCTGGCATTTCCCAGCGGAGTGGTCCAGAGAAGTGCATTGGGTAGATGAACAATGCGTCCGGTACTCTGGCCTCCCAGGTTCCGGGGATTTACTTCCATTACAGCGAATTCCAGCAATCGAATATCCAGTACATCACCAGAGAATCCACCAATTGAAATTCGGTTTCCGATTTCAAAAGGTCTGCGAATCATAATATAGAACCAGGCAGCCAGGTTCAAGAAAACCTCTTTAAAGACGATGAGAATACCGGCACCAAAAATACCCAGAACGGTGGCAATGGAGCGAAGGGATGGCAGCCATACGGGAAACGCCAGAACAAGAAATGCCAGGATGGCAAAATAGGTGCTGTTGGTTCTCCATCGCAATCGATTGGCCTGGTTTCGCATGCGGCGAGTGGCCAGTCGCAAAAGCAGGAATCGAAGCACAATTACCAGAATCAAAATCACAACAGTCACAATGATTCGCGGCAGCAACTCCTGGATGGAGGTGGCAAAATATTCCAGGATAGCTTTTCGGAGATCTACAAAGCTATCGGTGTTTAAAATCTGTCCTGTCTTCTGTTGTGTTTGTTCTTCCGGCATTTTTTTGTTGACCTTTGCCTCGGAGGGCACTAATCTCTATGCGACCTTACAATCGAGTTCGAGGAATATGAACATAACGAAAAAAAGCATTCTTGGGATTGCTCTATTAACCCTGTTGTACACCGGCACAAACTGTGGCTACAACGAAATTCAAATGAAAGACGAGCAGGTAAAAGCTGCCTGGGCTGAAGTTTTGAATCAGTACAAAAGACGTCAGGATTTGATTCCCCAACTGGTGAAAGTGGTAAAAGCCTTTGCCATTCAGGAGAAAGAAGTTCTGGTAGGAGTGATCGAAGCTCGCTCCAAGGCCACCAGCATTCAGGCCACTCCAGAACTGGTGAACGATCCTCAGGCATTCAACAAATTCCAGCAGGCTCAGGGAGATATTACCCAGGCATTGAGCCGTTTGATGGTAACTGTGGAGCGATATCCTGAACTAAAATCGGACCAGAATTTTCGGGATCTTCAGGCCCAGATCGAAGGTACCGAAAACAGGATTACCGTGGCCAGGAAGCGATTTATCGATGCTGTGCGGGATTACAATACTACCGTCCGCCAGTTTCCGGCTAACCTGACCGCCAAGGTCTTTGGTTATCAGACCAAGGATACCTTTGAAGTGGAAAACGAAGAGGAGATGTCCAAACCACCAGAGATAGATCTCTGATCTACCATCTTGATTGGAGCGCGGATTGCAAAAACTGAATCTGCGCAGTTTCTTAGAGCCGGAGCCCCTGAAACAATCAGGGGCTTTGTTTTTGGCTCTTTTATACCGGAATTTCTGAGTCTCCGGGCCCGCGAGGGATCTGGATTCGGGGATTTTGCTTTTCACCATGCATGCTGGTGCTGTAGCATGGATTTCGAATTTCTTCTGGAGCAAGTATATGGCCCGATTTCTGAAGCATCTTTTTACCCCTCGCTGGAGAGTTTCCAGTTACTTTTCCAGCGCAGACATGGAAGAAATCAAGCAGGCTATCGCTGCCTCGGAAAAGAAGCATCGAGCCGAGCTACGCTTTGCTGTTGAGGCCTCCCTGGAACCCATCCATATTTTGAAAAAGGTTCGCGGCGCTGACCGTGCATTGAAGGTATTTAGCGATCTGGGAGTATGGGATACCGAAGAAAATAACGGAGTGCTGCTCTATCTTCTGCTGGCAGATCATGATATGGAGATCCTGGCAGACCGGGGAATTAACAATCTGGAAGGACAGCAAACCTGGGAAACCATTTGCCAGGAGATGGAAAAGATGTTTCGGGAAAAGAAGTTCAAGGATGGAGTGCTCCACGGTATAGGTCGAATTACCGAAGTTCTGGCCAGGCATTTTCCTTATCGCGAGGGTGATCAGAACGAGCTATCAGACAGTCCAGTGGTGCTTTAAGGATTATTTGTGATTTTTCATCCATCGAAGAAGACCGCAGCGAATCATTCCGGTAAAGTCTTTGCTTCGCCTATCCGGGCCAGGCTCATTCCATGGTTACTGACAGCATTCACTCTATTGTTCGCGGTACCTGCTATTGCGCAGGAAGTGCCACTGCCCGAGATGGATGCTCGTGTACTGGATCGGGCCGGAATGTTATCTCAGTCCGAAGCTCAGGCACTGACGCAGAAGTTGAAGGCTCTGGAGGACCGACAGGGATCTCAGGTAGCCATTGTAATAATGCCCAGCATTGGTGGTGTTTCAATTGAAGACTTTTCCATTCGCCTGGTGGATAAATGGAAACTGGGTCGAGAAGGAGTGGATGATGGAGTGCTCATTCTTATTGCTCAGAAAGAAAGGCAGATGCGAATCGAAGTTGGCTACGGACTGGAAGGACCAATCCCGGATGCGAAAGCGAATCGAATCATTGAAAATATTCTGCGGCCCAACTTCCAGGATGGGAACTACTATGGAGGTCTGGATCAGGCCACAGATGCAATTATTTCGCTTATTGACGGCGAAGAACTGCCCTCCCTGGAAGAGGTACCTCTTCAAAATCAAGAATCCCTGGACACTGGATCCGAAGGCTTCAGCAGCGTAGTTTTCATCATTGTAGTGGTGGGAGCTCTAATCCTTCGAGTAATGTTCAACGGTGTGCTTGCTGCCGGGGTGATGGCTCCTGTCGGAATCATCCTGGGCTGGATTCTAATCGGTTTTTCTGTCTCTATGATTTTTTCTGTAGTCTTCGCGGCGCTCATTGGGGCCTTCGGTCGTGGTGGCGGTAGCGGCGGATTTGCATCTTCTGGCGGCGGTGGCTTCTCCTCCGGTGGAGGAGGCTTTAGCGGCGGCGGTGGTGGCTTCGGCGGAGGCGGCGCATCCGGTAGCTGGTAACCTAATTCGAAATCCAGGGATGCCGCCGGGCCAGGGATGGTGCCAGTCTGCAGAATTAGCGGTCCGCGTCCCAGTGGCCTGAATCCGGCTCACCAGGAAGGGAAAACATTTCGCTGTTTTCCGGGCCAGGGTGGCCGCCTGACACCATGAACTGCTA
>JBHIXQ010000447.1:0-3096 GCA_041984705.1 Leptonemataceae bacterium
GCAGCAGTACCTCCGCTGCATGCCTGGTTGTCCGATGCCTATCCGCGAGCCACTATCACCGGTGCTGTGTTCATGAGCGCCCTCACCACAAAATCGGCCATGTATGTTTTGATCCGGCTTTATCCTGGCTGGGAAGTTCTGGTCTGGGTGGGCATCGTCATGGCTCTTTACGGAGCAGTTTACGCTCTAATGGCGGATGATATACGCGAAATCCTGGCATTCAGCATTATCAGTCAGCTGGGATATATGGTAACGGCGGTGGGAATCGGAACGCAGATGGCCATCAACGGTGCAGCCACCCATGCATTCAGTCACATTCTCTACAAATCTTTGCTCTTTATGGCGGCCGGGGCGGTAATCTATGCCACAGGCAGAAGTCGCTTATCGGAGCTGGGTGGCCTTGCTTCTCGCATGAAATGGGTGCTTGTTCTGTATATGGTGGGCGGTGCCTCCATTTCCGGACTTCCGCTCTTTAACGGATTCATCAGTAAGTCCATGATCATAAGTGCTGCCGGCAAAGCGCACTATGAATGGGCCATGCTTCTTCTAATGCTTGCATCGATTGGATCGTTTCTGCACACGGGCCTTAAGCTTCCTTACTTCACCTGGATTGCGCCAGCACGAGGCCAGGAGATTCTGGATAGCACAGGAAAACCCAGGCCTCCGGTGGAAATCCGTCGCCTTCCATCCAATATGATGATAGCGATGGTCATTGGAGCATCACTCTGCATTTTCTTTGGAGTCTATCCTTTCGCGCTCTATGAGCAGCTACCGTATGCATCCGACTACAATCCGTTTACTCTGTATCATTTTGTGGAAACAGCACAGCTACTTGTGATTGCCCTGGGGATTTTCTGGGTGCTCAAAGGCTGGCTTGCAGAAAGGCAGTCCATTACGCTGGATGTGGACTGGTTCTATCGCAAGCCTTTGCTCTGGTTGGCCAACCACTTTCTGTTCGTTATCGGAGGCATCTATGGCTGGTTCGCAGATGCTGTGGCCGACCTGGCAGCGGGATTATCCCGGGGATTTGTGAATCCTATGAAATGGCTGAATCCGTTTAGCTCTTCTGAGAATGAATCCGCAACTTACAGCCCGGCCATGGGAACGGCCATGGGTTTTATTCTGTTTGTATTTGTGATTCTGGGTCTCTTTATGCTTCTGCTATGAAATCCGGGGGAACTCAGGTCGTCTGACAATCTATTGAATTCACTTTCGCGCCCGGTTCCGTAAATGATTGGTTGCGTATTGTGGAACCGTGCCCTGTATCGCGGCAGTGCCTCCATGAATTACTGCAGCGAAGGGAGTCCAGGAATCCGGAGAAATGGGCCATACAGTAACTTTTGAAGCTCCATTCTGAACCTCAGCGGCGGAGTTAAGCCGCCCTATGTACCTTCGCGCAGTCAGGGCGCCCTTAATCTAGTAGGCAGCCCTGTTTCCCTTTTCCAGAGGGTTTATGCCACTAAGGCAATTTCCCGATGTCGGTGCGATAGAATGTCCTGGAGACTTTTTTCTTATCCAGAAGAGCATAGGCTTGTGTGCGAGCCTCTTCAATGGATGGACCGGATGCTACCACGCCGGCGATTCGGCCGCCCGTACTCTTGATGGAATCACCTTCTCTTTCAGTGCCTGCATGAAATAAAAGCGTATCCGGGCTATCGGGCATAGTAACCAGAAGATCAGTCATATCGATTCCCTTTTCATAGCTTCCTGGATAGCCTTCCGCTGCAATTACAACTATGATGCTGGCCAGTTCTCGGAATCTAAGAAAATCAGTCTTTAGATCTCCTTTCGCGCATTGCAGCATCAGCTCCGCCAGATCTTCGTCCAGCATGGGCAGCAATGCCTGGGTTTCTGGATCTCCAAAGCGGCAGTTAAATTCTACAACATTCACATCATCGCCATCGATCATTAATCCTGCATAGAGCAAGCCTTTGTAGGGAGAACCTTCGTTGGCGAATCCCTGGATTGCTTTATCCAGGACATCGGTTTGAATCTTCTTTAGCAATTTAGCATCGATGTATTCTACCGGAGTGACAGCCCCCATGCCGCCAGTGTTAGGACCCTCGTCGCCATCATGAGCCCGCTTATGATCTCTGGCTGGCTGAAATGGAATCGCCTTCTTTCCGTCGCAAAGTGCGAATACAGATGCTTCCCGGCCTTTCAGGAATTGCTCGATCACAACGGTGGAGCCTGATTCACCAAAGACCTTCCTTTCCAGACAATCCTGCACTGCATGCCTGGCTTCCTTGATGCTTTCTGTGACGGTAACTCCTTTACCTGCAGCCAGGCCATCGGCCTTTACCACATAGGGAGCGGGCATTTGATCCAGAGCATCGTAGGCTTCCTCCACAGAACTGCAGCTAAAGGACCTGGCCGTGGATATGCCATTCTTCTCCATGAAGTATTTGGCCCATTCCTTGGACCCTTCAATCCGGGCTGCATCTTTTGTGGGCCCAAATACAGGTATGGAATCGGATATGGCATCAGTTAGACCATCCACCAGGGGTTGCTCCGGCCCCACCACTACCAGGTCGTACTGGTTTTTTACCAGATAATCCTTGAAAGCCTGGAAATCCCCTTCCTTGAAAACATCCTTTATCCTGTCTTCTTCGGGAATTCCCGCATTTCCGGGAAATACAGCTACTTCTGCATATGTGCTTTGCCTGAGTTTCCAGTAAATGGCATGCTCACGTCCGCCGGATCCAATGAGTGCAATCTTCATAGTTTGCAGATATGGGCCCTGCACACTTCCGGTCAACGGAAAGCAGAAGGAATCCAGCGATCTGGTAGCCGATCATCGTTCTGACTTTTTTCTGGGCCGTTGCCCGGCCCAGATTCGACCGAATTGTTGGCCAGTATCTCTGTTCGCATCCTGCTGCATCGAATTGCGGCCCCCTTTCCCTGGACAAAAATGGATTGCTCACCTGGCTCCAGGAATTGCTATCTGCCGAGCCCTGGCAGGGATATTCGCCGGATCAGGGCCCAACGATCCGGGGAGGCCAGAAATTTCCGAATTCGTCAAAATACCTTCTTCTGCCGAGCCAGGTCTGATTCTAATGGAAGCACCTGGCAAAGTGGTGCATGTGAATGCCAGAG
>JBHIXQ010000448.1:0-3085 GCA_041984705.1 Leptonemataceae bacterium
CTCGAAGCTAACCTGCACATGGGATTGGGCTGCCAGGTTATAGATCTCTTCCGGAGCGACTTTTTCCAGAATTCGGTTAAGGTTACTGGAGTCCGTGAGATCTCCATAGTGCAGCTTCAGATTTGGATTGCCATGAAGATGCTCGATTCGCTCGCGATTAAAGAGACTGGACCGACGAACTATGCCATGCACCAGATAGCCCTTTTCCAAAAGAAGCTCCGCCAGGTACGAACCGTCCTGACCTGAAATACCTGTAATGAGTGCTATTTTTGACATAAGATACTGTGGGCTACTGAATCGGGGAGCCAACTCTACCTTTGTTCAATACAGGGTTGCGGCTCAGTTCGGCATTAAGCCGGGTGGAATAATAGATCCGGACCCGTTCCCTGATCCATCGGGATATAGGAATTGGGGGGCCCTGCATGACAAGAAACTTATTTCCCGCAGGCCGCCCGAAACCAGGCTCAGAATTGCTCCAGAGAGAAATCACAGGTACCGGAGGAGGAACTGCCATACCCGCACTGGGATCCAAAGAAAATCTTCGGATTGGTGTCGGAGAGATTGGTCTGATTTCCAAATACGTAGCCCGGATATACACTAGCCCAGGCAGTGATGGCCGACCCCCCATAGCACGTGGCTTCCCCTTGCGCTGAAGCCCTGGAACCAATAATTTGGGCCGCGTCAATTTGAACATATTGGGAATAGGATGCCGGCGACATGACATCTATCTGTCCGGCAGTCAACGCGATATCTGTCAGTAAAACTGTATTCCGCAGGAAATCCTTGTATTGATCGGTAATTGGAAACATTTTGCGCACTTCCGCGTCGTATGTGGCCTGATCCGGAAGCAAACCTGCAGAAACTGCATTAGCCGCATTGTCTACGTATGATTGTATATCCTGAGCGGTGAGGGGACAATTTGCAGCATTGCCATCATTAATGATTTTCTGCAAAGCAAAGCGGAACACATTGGCTCTGCGGCTGAGGAATTCATCGTAGCTATTGCCATAATACGCTTCTGCACCGCACATCCCAGCAGGAAGCGCTTTTACCTGAGCATTGTAGTTGTCGGCTCCGGCTCTTGCTACATCAGCGCAGACACCCGTTAGTCCAAAAAACAGGAAGTTATTGAGAAGTAAGTCCCGGTCCTCCTCGGTAAGGCTGGCTTCGCATTTACTCAGCAGAAAGAGAGGTAGAGCCAGGACCAGGAAGATCCTGAAGAACGAGCGCTTAACCATCTTAGTATTCCTTCCCATCAATATCTCCGCACCAGTCCAATCTCAAAACTTCCCACTTCCTCGGTGGTATCCAGCATAGGAGCCACAATGGGATTTAGCAGGAATACTCCCAGAGAAGTCTGAGCGGATGACGGATTGGCTGAGTTCCGATTTTCCACAGATACTCTCTCTGTAATAAACTCTGCCGTTTCGCCACGGACCCTGACAAATACATCAATGTTTTCAGTTACCCCGTAAGACGCACCAAGCATAACGACACTACCTTCAATGGCGGACTTGTAAGAAACGTCGGTTTCATTTAGCTGATACAGACCAATGTTAAACAGCACATTTCGATCCACGTTGGTTTCTATGTCTGCGGTGAGTGAATACGTATAAAGTCCCAGCTCCAGCTTAATTGGATACTCGGGTAAAGGTTTATACCGCACCCGGAATCCCCAGGTAGGTCCTTTCGCTCGGGAGAAAATGGAACCGGCCGTGTTTGCAAGATAGAGTGACGGTCCAAACGAAGAATAACCCGTGCTGGTATAAGAAAAAACTGAATCATGTTGACGAAACTTGTAACCCAGAACAGGTTCCAGTTCTATCCGTTGATATAGGGTGGATTCCAGGGTCCATCCGCCCAGATTCGCCAGTTCCCGAACATTGATCTTGTAGCCCAATTTAAGGTCGCCGGTGGAACGCACAATGCGTCCGTATTCGCCCAGACCGAAGCCTACGCGGGTAGCGGTAGAGACCGAATCCACTGTGTCATTGCCACCCTCTTCAGCCAGAAAATCCTGCCATTGCCCGGTGGCCATACCTTCCGCCTCAAAGAATATCATATCCCAGACGGGAATTGCGAATCCAAATCCAAAAACTCCACCGGACCCTTCCGTCTTGTTCGGAAAAAAAGCAAGCTCCTGACCGAAAAAACTGAGCATCGAAAAGTTATCCCTGAAGTTTCCCGGCATCAGCTGAGCGCCTGCCGGTCCGGTAAATATCCAAATTGCAAACGGGTTGCGAGCATCTCGGGCATCCAACCGTTCCTGTTCCAGACGGGCCTTTTCTTCTGCTTCCCGACGTTCCTGCTCCACTCTTTCCTGCTCGGCTTGCTTCTTTGCCTCTTCTTCTTCCAAGCGTTTCTGCTCTTCCTCGGCCTTGCGCTTTTCTTCCTCTTCTTTCTTGCGCTGTTCCTCTTCGCGCTTTCGCTTCAGTTCATCTTGCTGTTTTCGATAGGCATCCCCGTAGAAGATACGACGCACATTGCCTTTGCCAATGGTTTGAAGTCCCTGAGCGGTTCGTATTGAAATGGTGGTTTCGGATTGATTAACGATCTGACCGTCCACTTCCTGACCGGTTTTCAGAATGACCGTGTCTGCAAGTAGGAAATTGGGAACAAGTATTGCCAGAAAAACTAGTCTTCGCATCATAAGGGAGTTCTCGGGGGAGGATGAGTATGATTATACCTTCCCGGAGTCTATGTCAAGCGGCATAAAGATCGCAGATGGACCAGAATACCGCGCAGTAGATTAGATGTGCATGAGCTCGGTACTGCCAATACCCAGGACATTGAAACCAATCCTGTGCATTCTCTCTGGATCCAGCCAGAGTCGGCCATCAAACAGAAAGGCCGGCTTTTCCATAGAAGCAAAGATGCGCTCATAATCCAGATCCTGGTACTGCTTCCAGTGAGTTAGCAGGATGATACTGTGAGAACCTTCGCAGGCTTTGTAAACATCCTCTTCGAAAGTCAAATCCCCGTCCTGGTCCTTTAGATCCCATTTTGCGTTCTCCAGAGCTTCCGGATCGTGAATCACAAGTTTGGCTTTTTCTTCGAGAAGCTTCTGGGTAACAGTAAGAGCAGG
>JBHIXQ010000449.1:0-3068 GCA_041984705.1 Leptonemataceae bacterium
ACCAGATCCCGGACGAATTGAACGCTGGTTCCGTCCATTCGCTTCGATAGGGATGGACCCATCACAAATGCTGGATTGATGACCACCAGTTTCCAGTGATCCTGTGATTTCGCAATCCTCCATGCTTCTTCTTCGGCTACGGTTTTGGAATAGGAATAGGGCTGATGATCCAGGCTACTGGAGCGATTCCAGTCGTTTTCATCCATGGTCTGATTTTCTTTGGCCAGGGCATCCACGTTATCTCCCATAATCGCTGCAACACTGGAAGTTAAGACCACTCGTTTTACTTCTGGATGTCGATTCACAGTTTCCAGGACATTTCGAGTGCCCTTCAGTGCAGGATCAATGAGCTGCTTTTGAGCGTCCTTCAGTCCCTTGATAAAGAACGGGGAGGCAGTGTGCATTACGATTTCGCAGCCTTTCATGGCCTGGTCGAAAGATCCCTCCGAAAGTAGATCAGCTTCGAAGAGGGTCAGGGATCCCGGAAGTTTTTCCAGTTCTCGGAGATGGGCAACCTTATCCTCGGACTTCAGGCTGCGAACAGTGGCATGAACGTTATGGCCTTCCTCCAGAAGATACTTCACGATCCAGGAGGCAATATATCCGGATCCGCCGGTGACCAGTACAGTTTTTCCCATTCCTGCAGGGTAAGAAGTGGCCCCTGATGATGGCCAGACTTATTCCAGATCTCTACAGTAGTTCAAATTCCCTGGGGACCCCCGCTCCGGGAATGGCCGTCACCGACTTCACAGCCGGATGATGATCCATGGATCGGGACAGGCCCAGGTTATCTTCCTTAAAATGAGTCCATCCGCCGTTATGAATGGGAATGGCTACATCTGGACGCAACATCTGAACACACTTGATGTAATCGGAGCTATCCATGGTGTATTTTCCCCAGCCGGTTAGATACGGAAAGGAGGCCCGGCCTACGTGTAAAATGGCAATCCCTACGGAATAATCGCGGGCAATGCGTTGCAGAGGCGGGTAGAAGACAGTGTCTCCGGAGATATAGAGATACTTCTGGCAGGCAGGCCATTTCAATAGAAAACCGGTTACGGGTCCGGACAGAAAGCCCGGAAGAAATGCTGGATGATGCCTGCAGGGAGTTCCTGTGATTTCAAGCTCTCCTTCGGATCCGGAAAACGCCGCCTTTTCGAAAGGAGCCAGGCCATGGCAGTTTTCCAGCGCCCGACTCGCAGCCCGGGTAGAGAAGATCTTGCTGGCCCGGTCAAGGACAGTGGCACCGGTATTGTCCAGGTTATCTTTATGCTGATGATGGCTTAAAAGGATTAGATCCAGATGGCCCAGTTCGTCCGGTTGCAGGGCCGGCTGTGATGTCTTTTTTGAGAATGCGCCCCAGCCATGGTGATAGATTTTTCCCGGAGCATCGAACACCGGATCCGTAAGGATGCGCAGTCCGCCAGCTTCAATGAGGCAGCAGGCAGTATCTATATGAGTAATTTTGATCTTCACCGGTTACACCGTTCATACCGCTCGGAATTCCTCAATTTTTTTTAAAAAAGCTTGAACAGAACCTTCCCGGAAAGCATCTATTATATGCCATGATACGAATTCGCATTGGTGTATTGCTATCCGTTTTTGCGCTGATCTTTGCTCAGTGTATGTCCCCTCAGCCCACTCAGTATGAGAATACTACAGAGAAAATCGACCTTCCTCAGGCCCCGATAGGAACCCAGAAGGTCAAAGTAGCTCTGGTCCCATTCAAGGATGCAACCGGAAAATCCTTTCTGGTGAAGCCTGCCACTGCCCAGCTCACTACTATGCTCATCCAGACCGGCTATTTCGAAGTCATTGAGCCGGGATTTGTGGAGAACATAGTGGGCAGCCAGAAGGACCTGAGTCCTGAGAATCTCCAAAAGCTCAAAGAGAAGTTTGGAGCGGACATCGTGCTGACCGGAACACTTACAAATTTCGAGGTTCGTAAGAATGAATCCGGGTTCTGCCTGCTTTTCGGGTTACTGGGTTCCTACCATAAGGAAGAATACATTGTAGAGACCGGTATTGATTATCGGGTTACGGATATTGACTCAGCTTCCATCCTGGACGCCGGCGCTGTAGAAAACCGCCGCACAGACACTTCCAAAGCAGCGGGGGTTCTGTTCTCTTATAGCGGCGCAAGTACAGATATTCTCCAGTCCAGCGGAGGAAAGTTACTGCGATATGCGATGGCGGATCTCATCCTGAGAATTGTCCAGAATGGTAAGTATAGGAAGTAAGCTACTGCGCCAGTCCGTGGCGCTACTTCTCATTGGAAGTTTTGTAAGTTGTAGCACATTTCAGTCTTTTGAGCAGCTACAGGGTCCGGAGATAAACCAGCTTCCCCGGGATACGCGAAAGCTTCGCATATTGCCGGTAGCGTTCAAGAACTCTGCGAACATGCAACGTCTGAACTTTATCTCGGACGAGCAACATAACGGACTGGTCCACACTACCAAAAAATTCGATCGCGATCCATTCTCCAGAACCGACAGCCCCGCTCCGGATTCCAGCTTTGATCTATACTCAAGCGATACGGACGAAGATGCTGAAGGGGTAAAATCCAATGCCAGCAAGGTAGTTCCCAACACCAAAGGCGAAGAATATGTTTCCAAATTCCAGGAAACAAACCTTCCTTCCAGCCTCTTTAAGCCAGAAGAGCAAGTGGCTTCTGGCCTTTTGATTCCTGGAGAGTCCGGTGGCGAACCTACCCCGGAGGCCAGTCAGATAACGATCATAGATAGCGAAACAGTGCCTACCATGGATGGAGGGGAGATTCTGAAAGAGGTGCTCATCTCCAATATGGTGCAGACCAATCGATTTGACGTTCTGAGTCCTGCTGCATTTTCCACTACCGGTCAGGCCGGGGTTCCGCAGAAAGAAGAGCTAAAATCGAAGGGAGTGGACTATCTTCTATTCGCCGAAATTACGGACTTTGAAGTCAAGAAGGATGTTGAGTACTGGAAGGTGCCTCTCTGGGCTCTACTATTGATTGCAGCATTTGTAGTTAAAGATGATGATACCAGGGCCTTTATTCTCCATACTTTGCTTCGTCTGGCGATTTATTT
>JBHIXQ010000450.1:0-3060 GCA_041984705.1 Leptonemataceae bacterium
CTGGAAATCGCGCGAGTAAACCAGGAAGTGGCTCGTGCTGCTTATGAGCACCGTATAGAGTCCAGCCGTGTCTGGCCGGATATCAGTATCGGCCCCAGGCTTACCGTAGAGCGCTCCAGCGAACTACTGTCCGGCAGCAAAACCGAATCGAATGTAGGCTTGAGCTTTTCTATAACCATGCCTCTGTACAATCAGTACTCCGGTTCCGAAGATCGAGCCAGGGCTGTTGAAAAACACAGGCAGATCAAAAAGAAGGCTACGGAACGATCCATCGAAAGCGAATACCGATACATGGTCCGATCCTACAGAGAACATGTGCATGGCATCAAGAATAACCCGTCCATGCGAACTCTGGAAGGCCGCAGGTATGCAGTGCTAAACTATATGCGAAGAGGACTATTGAATCCTGCACTCCTGGTGGAGTTTCATCGAAGCTACGGTGAGCATATTCATCAGTTTCATGCGGCTCAGATTCGTGCACTGGGTATGCTATGGAGAAGCTATGCACTTACAGGGAGGATTCTGGATGATGAAGTCATTGATTCAATTCGCTAGGCGGAAGATGCAAAGGACTGGAGGAGAGGATAGGGCGAAAAAAACCTTCGCTTCCTGCTCTGTAAATAAGCGGGCCGATTTGGACTCTCCAGACCACGGTACATTCATGGAACTGAGTCGGTCTGGTGGCCTGGCCATTTCTATGCGAAGCCCGAGGCTGTGGATTCTGTCTGCTCTACTGTTTGCCTGGATTCCAGGATCCTTCGCATTGATTTCGAGCTGCGGTGGTGATCCTTCGAAATCCAGTTCCCAAATACAAAGCCAGAAAACAGAAGAAAGCGCTACGGAACGCAACGGGGCTTCCGGCTCTGAAGAGGGGCACGAACATCACCAGGAGGATGGGCACGGAGGAAAGGACTCTCATGAATCCCACGAAGGTCATGATGTCCATGGCGGTGATGGATCTTCCAGGAATGCAGGTCCGGATATGGCTGTTCTGGAGGCCCATGAAACAAAGGGAATCCGGCTGGCCCACTCTACCGTGGATACGTGCGAAATCGGCTTTTCTACCATGGGTGCCTATGATGCGAAGAACATACCTCCATCATCCAGGATTCGCACCGGAGAGGCTACTCTGGTGTATGTGATGGAGGATACCTACATATATCCGGTGCTGATGTCCGGCACTCTCAAAGGAGAGGAAATTTCCGCTTTGAGGTTACGAGACCAGGTAGATTTTTCCAGGGTTCGTCTGGTGGTTCAGAACTCAGATATAGTGCATCTTGCTTTGCTGGAAGCATTCGGAGCATCCGGCTCCGGGCACGGACATTGATCCGGGAGAATTTATGTTTGATCGAATATTACGTTACTCAGTTTTTAATCCAGGTCTTGCAATACTCTTTGCATTTAGTTTGCTAATCGGGGCTGTTGTAAGTTACCAGTATCTTCCGGTGGATGCCGTACCTGATATTACCAATGTTCAGGTCCAGATCATAACCCGGGCGGAGTCCCTTGATGGGGAAACCATCGAGGCCAATATTACCTATCCTATCGAAAGCGCCATGGGTGCCGTGCCGGACGTTCATGAAGTGCGATCCGTTACTCGCTACGGACTATCCGTGGTAACGGTCATTTTCGAAGAGGGTATGGACATTTATCTGGCCAGGCAGCTCATCAACGAGCAACTGTCCACTCTCGATTTGCAGGGCTACAAGCCCAGGCTGGGACCCATTGCTACAGGCCTGGGGGAGATCTATCATTACAGCCTGGATTACAGAGAACCGGCCAGCGATCCGCAAAAGAGACTGGAGCAGCTCAACCGATTGCGTACCATTCAGGAGTGGGACATCAAGCGAAGACTTCTATCCATTCCAGGTGTTGCAGAGGTAAACACCATTGGTGGCTACGAAGAAGTATACTTTGTTCAGCCGGACCCCGCAAAGATGGCGCGTTACGGCATCCATTTTGATGATATTCGCCAAGCCCTGGAAGAGAGTAATCGAAATGCAGGGGGAGCCTATATTCAGCAATCCGCCAATCAGCTCATAGTTCAGGGCTCCGGCCTCATCCAATCGAAAGAGGAGATTCGCTCACTGACTCTGAAACAACTGCCGGATCTAACTACGCTTCGCATAGGTGATGTGGCCAATGTAGGCCTGGATCGGGAAATTCGCACAGGGGCCGCGGTTGTGAATGGTAGCGAAGCGGTGCTGGGAACAGCATTTATGCTTCTGGGAGAAAACAGTAGAACTGTGGCCAGTCGGGTGGATGAAAAGATTCAGCAGATCAAAAAGAATCTGCCGGAGGATGTGGTTCTAAAGACTGTCTATAATCGATCCTATCTGGTAGATGGCACTATCGAAACAGTGCGAAGCAACCTTACCTTCGGCGCCCTTCTGGTGGTAGCTGTGCTTCTCTTTCTTACAGGTAATGTGCGAGCGGCCATCATCGCCTCTGCGGTGATTCCTCTGTCCATGGCCGCCACTTTGATTTCCATGTATTTTACGGGAGTTTCGGCCAATCTTATGAGCCTGGGTGCTCTGGATTTTGGAATCATTATTGATGGGGCGGTAATTGTAATCGACCAGTGCGTACATCGAGTGAAGAGCAGGGCGGAGGCCTCGGGCCGACTTCTTTCCCGATTTGAAATCCGCGAAGCGGTGGCGGATGCCTCCGTGGAGATTCGACGGGCCGCGGGATTCGGTCAGGTGATCATCCTGGTGGTATTTCTGCCTATCTTTGCGCTTACTGGAATTGAAGGTAAGATGTTTCGCCCCATGGCCGCCGCCTTCTGCTTTGCGCTTCTGTCCGCGTTTATTCTGGCCTTTACAGTGGTTCCCGCTCTGGCCGGCACATTTCTAACCTCCAGATCTTCCAGGCTGGATATTTTCTCCAGCATCCTGGATCGAGTCTATTCTTCGGTGCTTGAAAAGGCGTTTCGCAGGATTGTGATAGGATTTGTCTGCATTGCACAACCATTGCAATGCACTAATACTCATAGCTCCGTCAAAAGCACCTGCTTTAAAGGGTAAACCATCTCCAAGATCACCCAAGATTAGATCACCT
>JBHIXQ010000451.1:0-3007 GCA_041984705.1 Leptonemataceae bacterium
TCCCATCAATAGCTTTGTTGAACGATTTAGAAGTTAAAGCCAATTTAGACATTTCTTTATAGGTCTATAATGGTAATATCTCGAATCTAACAAGTGTTAAATTATGGGCTAGTTTTTATAATTGCATTTTATAATTATTATTTAATAATATTAAATGGATAAAAATTATAATATCGGTAGCGCAACATTTATTCTCTACTTAGCAATAGGTTTATACTAATATCTTTAAAAACATAAAGAGAAGCAAGAAATCCAGAAAAGAAAAGCTAAATGCAGCAAACGTAAGGGCTGCCAGGGCCCAGAACAATGTGGCTCGGGAATGGACTTCCGCAGTCGCTTCCTGGTTACGAAAAAGCAAGCTGATTAACAATAGAATGCTGCCAAGACTGAGCATATGCACCAGGTTGAGCTCAAATTCATTCTCGAATTCAAAATGGTCATAGGTGGCATTTAGAAATACAAAGCAAAATCCCAGTAACCAGAGGTGCGTCAGAAATCGTCCTTTCTGGAAAAGCATCAGCGGTGCTGTCAGGAACAGAGCCAGGCCCACGGCCTCATAGAGCTGCCCCGATGTATGAAAAACCTGAGAGATCAATCCAATAGAGGCCAGAATAAAGAGGGAGTAGAAAACGGACAGTGCATAGAATAGAAGCCGATCTCTGAAGTAGTATATGGCCGTGCCCGTTCCCGCAAGAATCAGAAAATCACCCAGTAGTTTAATCGAATCCGGAATGAATTCCCAGTTAGCCGCAATCAAGGATATGAGCCCAACCGAAATGACGGCCACTCCCAAAATAACGAAGCTGTACATTGCATAGGGCCGGCTTCCCTTTTCGGATTCGAATTCCTGAATGGAGGTAGCCTGGGCGGCATTAATGAGCCCTGCCTCCACCCAGTTTTGCAACTTTTCGTTTAATTTCATTTCGTGTTAGCCGCCGTCGCCCTGAACCAGGATCGTAATGTCCTATTGTGCCGGAGAATATCAGAACGTTCCTTTTTGACAATTCAGATTTTATCGGCTGACTTTCAACATTTTCGAGGGAAGTATTCCTGGGGTTTTCCGGGACTGACCCTGCATAACTGCCTGCTCCATCAATTCTCCGACTCGGCTTGCCGGGGAGCTACAGGTCTTTCGATTCCATAAAAAGCCTCTACGTTTCTCTGGATTCTCTTGCGAAGTTCGTTCAAGCCCGTTCCCTTTGTAGATGAAACAGCCACTGCCTGGGATGCTATCCCCATTTCTTTCCATCGCTTGCGAGCGCGGGATTTCTCTTTCTGATTGAGGCGATCCCATCTGGTAAACACCCACTGACACAGAGCTCCTTTCTGAAGCAGAATCTGTTCAATGGCCGCTTCTTCTTCTCCCGGCCACCTGGCGCTGTCGCATAGAATCAGAGTCATGGTGAGGCCCGGCGCGGTAAGAAAAAAGCTTTCAATCATCTTGCCCAATCTCTCGCGTTCATCTCTGGGAAGGTTCGCGTACCCGAACCCAGGAAGATCACAAAAATAGAAGGGATGGCTTTGTAGCTTTCCTTCGAAGATGTTGAGATTTCTGGTTTTGCCTGGAGTTCTGGCAGCTCTTGCCAGATTCTTTTGATTACATAGGGCGCTAATCAGCGAAGATTTTCCAGCATTGGAGCGACCGGTGAAAGCGATCAAGGGACTCTCGTTCAGTCCCTGTGGATCCGAGTAGGTTGTCCTGTAGTATACTGATTGAAAAATATTGGAATTGGGGTTCATTTACTCGTATAGTCTTCGGAACTCCGCTTGCTTTTGGAGAAGTCCTTCTACCTATGGGTGCGTATGGGCAGATTTCCGAAAGCAAAAAAGTTTATCATACTGATGGCATGCCTCTTTCTTCTTCCCCTGGGTGAGAGCAGAGCCTATATTTTGAGCGATGATTCCAGTGCGAATACCGGACTTTTTCTGAATTTCCTGGAATTGTATGCTACGGATGCTGCCTCCTCCAGTGGAGAAAATGCAAGCTCGCTGGTGAACTCTGTAAGGAACAATACCAGCATTTACTCAACTCAGATTGTGAAATACACTGAGGTGTCATCTACCGAAAAGTCACCCATCAGTCCGGGCTTTCGCTACAGCCGGAAATTTGAAGACAGCGATGTATTTATTGGATTCAACTATGCAGAAAGCAGTCAGATAACCTACTTCCGACAAATCTATGGAAACGATAACTCCTTTTTCCGCGACCAGGCAAAAACAAAAGAGCGCACTACCGGAATTACCCTGGGTTTTGGACCCATCGACTACACTACTCAGGATGAGGATGGATCCGGGGAATTTGCCTTCGCCTATACGACGACGAGGAGCAGAGGACCGTATTCGCAGTATTTTTATAAGACTCCATCTTTTCTGACCATCGCACGAATTGCTGCCGACTCCTCCAGTAGCGAAGGAGCCCTGGATAACTACAATCTATTGAGTTATTCCACAGGTCAGATGAATTTCGACATCGAGACTTACAGTTTGAGGAGCGGATACGCTTGGGTTATGGGAGACTACTTCAATATCTACGGTCGCATGGATATGGATTACGTGCAGGGAAACATCAAGCTGAGCACCTTTTCCATCGGTTCGGCCAATCAGGCCCTGGCTTCCACCGCCACGCCTTCCATACCAAATGCAAACTACATATCATACATGGATGCCAGGTTAACCGGTTTCCTGTTTCGACTGGAGCTTGGACTGGTAGCCAAGCTGATGCCCGGAATCGGGTTTCGCTTTGGATACTACGGTCAGATACCGTTTCTCACCCTTGAAATCAAAGAATCCTTCGATACCCTTCGCTCCTCTGCGAATGATCCCTATCTGACCAGCTATAGAGAACCGGAACCTTCATCGTTAAGCGACCGTCAGACAGTGTTGCATGGTGCCTTCTTTGCCATCGTAGCCAACTTCTAAAGAGTGGCGAATCAGGCGCCTGGCTGCGGCTAGCTGGCCGGGCTGCTTTCCGGTGCTTTCCATCCCAGTCGGTGCGCTGTTTGTCGAG
>JBHIXQ010000452.1:0-2996 GCA_041984705.1 Leptonemataceae bacterium
AACTACGGGCCTATTATCCGTGTCCTCCGGCTGACAGTATTCAACAGCGGCCGGACCCATGCCACGGCTGCGAAAGGCAAGATACATCTCCTTTCTTAACTCTCGATTCTCGGCATAGGTCATAAATGGCATAAAATCCGGGAACTGGAGTGTAAAGATCCATCCTTCCTTGCCCTCTTCGCTGGCAGTGGAAGCAGCCTGCTCTACGGCCATTTCCGGAATCCCGGCCAGATCGTCCTTATTCGTAATATGCAATTTAAAGTGATTCGTGGCTTTGAGTAAATGCTCGGAGAAGCGGGGCGATAAGCCAGCCAGTTCCTGATCAATTCCGCGCAACTCTTCGCGCTCTGCTTCCGGTAGAGACGCTCCATTGCGAACGAAATCCTGATAGGTTTCTTCCAGCAGCCGGGCCTGCTCTGGATTCTCTACGCCTTTTCTGGATTCATGTACAGCTTTGATTCTGGAAAAAAGATCCTGATTCAACGTTACATCGCTGGAAAACCCGGCCAGGAATGTGGACACCTCTCCGGCAATCTTCTGGATTCCTTCTGCAGCATGGGCGCTGAATAGAACATAGTAGATCGATGCTACGTGACTCAATTCCTCGGAGGCAGTTTCCAGCGCAAGGATGGTGTTTTCAAAATCTGGCTCCTGGCTGGAACCGGTAATAGCATCAACGTTGGCCCTGGCCTGCTCTTTAAAATACTCCAGGGCTGGCAGAAAGAACTCTGGCTCTATCTGTTCGAAAGGTATGGTCTCCTCTGGACCTGTTTTTCTCTGAATTAATGGATTGGTTTGCGACATTGGCTTCAATAAAGCTCTTCAGGCCTTACACGGGCAACTATTTCCTTTTAAGGCAGATTCGCTTGAACCTGGGTGAACTGCTTATTTTAAAGGCGTTATGCCTGATTTTCGGAATGGCCCTGCGGGGAAGCAAACCCCTGGAGCTAAGCCGATCCTCGGAAAAAGAAGCCCGGCCGCCAGGCAATACGGACAAAATCCGCGATCGTGGCCAGCCTCCACAGAAATGGAGGCCTGGGAGGCGATTATGGCCTGTAATTCTGCCGGGATTCGCCCATGTACGGAGCGATTTTTTCCCGCGAGAACGCTCGGTGTTGGCCGGGCCGTTCTGTTCTGGATACGTACCCAGGGCCAGGATCGTTCAGCCGGGACCGACCCACGTTAGTTCATCGCAGCTCTTTCGGGTACGATTTTTGCAAAGATAAGGGACTACAGAAAGAAACACTTCCGGAGCTTCGAAAAGTGGCCCTGCCTCCGCCGCAAGGCCGATGGCAGAAAGGCAAACTTCTCTTGAACTCGGAAGCAAGACGTTATATAAAAGGATCGGAAACCAAAATGTTACAGAATTACGCAACAGGAGCCTTCTTCGACGAGATGTTCGCTGCCGATGGGCAGCCAAGACCGGGTTATTTCCCGCTTCGCGACCAGATCGATTCCATGACGGAATCTGAACTGCAGCACCGAAAGGATGAAGCCGAGCAGGCATTGATTTCTCTGGGAATTACCTTTCGCGTGTACGGCGATGCAAGAGCCGAAGAACGCATTATCCCATTTGATATTATCCCTAGAATCATAACTCCTCCGGACTGGAAGCACCTGGAAAAGGGACTGAAGCAGCGAGCCACAGCCCTGAATGAATTTCTCAAGGATATCTATGGCCCAAAACGCATCCTGGACGACAGGGTGGTAGATCCAGAGTATGTTTATTCCAGCACAAGCTATTTGAAACAGCTCGAAGGATTTCGCCCTCCCCGAGACATCTGGATCCATGTCAGTGGAACAGACCTGGTAAGAGATGCAGAAGGCACTTTTCGCGTACTGGAAGACAACGTCCGATGCCCTTCCGGGGTGTCCTATGTTCTGGAAAACCGTGAGGTAATGAAGCGCACATTTCCGGATCTGTTTCGCAGCCATAAGATTCGAACCATCTACGACTATCCCATCCGACTTCGCGGCACCATGGAGTATCTGAGCGATGCGGCTGCTCCTTCCTGCGTGGTGCTTACACCTGGAATCTATAACTCCGCCTACTACGAACATTCCTTTCTTGCACAAAAGATGGGAATCCCTCTGGTAAGCGGCACAGATCTCATTGTGCGAGACCATCGGGTGTACATGCGCACCACCCATGGCCAGAAACCGGTGGATGTAATCTATAGAAGAATTGACGATGCATTTCTGGATCCAGAGGCCTTTCGACCGGATTCCCTTCTGGGAGTGCCTGGTCTTTTCGAGGCATACAGAAAAGGAAATGTTGCCCTGCTGAATGCACCGGGAACCGGCGTGGCTGATGACAAGGTTATTTACGCATTCGTTCCAGAGATGATTCGGTATTATCTGAATGAAGACCCGATAATACCCAACGTGGACACCTACCTGTGCTCCAGACCAGATGACCTGAAATTCGTTCTGGAAAACATGGAAGAACTGGTAGTCAAAGAAGCCAACGGCGCAGGAGGCTACGGAATGCTCATTGGTCCCAAAGCAACTTCGGAGGAGGTCCAGGAGTTTCGCAAGAAAGTTCAGTCCTCACCACGCAGCTTCATCGCACAACCGGTGCTGGGGCTTTCCCGGGTTCCTACGATGGTAGAAGACGGCATTGAAGGTCGCCATGTGGATCTACGGCCGTTCATCCTGTATGAAGAAGATATCTATGTGATGCCGGGAGGACTCACACGAGTGGCCCTTCCCCGAGATTCCCTGGTGGTAAACTCTTCGCAGGGAGGCGGTACAAAAGATACCTGGGTAATGGGGTCTTGATATGCTGAGTCGCGTAGCTGACTCCGTTTACTGGATGAATCGCTACATCGAGCGAGCGGAGAACTATTGCCGCTTCATGGATGTAAATTTCCAGCTTTCGCTGGATTCTCCGGAAAGTGCGAACCAGTGGGGGCCAATGGTAACCACTACCGGGGATAATACACTTTTCGAGGAACGATACGGCGAATACTCCAAAGAAACGGTAATCGAATTTA
>JBHIXQ010000453.1:0-2963 GCA_041984705.1 Leptonemataceae bacterium
GCATCGCTGCTCGAACGCACCAATTCCTTGGCAGGACCAATCATAATATGACCATACAAAGGCAGAATGTTGCCCAGTAGATCCACGGGTCCAAAGGGATAATCCTCCGGCAAAGATCTGGCAAATCCCAGAAGCAGCATCATGGAGCGTGAATTTCCCACGCGGACAATGGTATGAAAGAGGGTGCTGCCCCATCGAGCTCCGGTTTTCCAGAATTCCGGATCCTTGCACTCTTCCAACAAAGACTCCAGAGAGGCCATTACTTCCGGACTGTTGCGGGCCTCGGCGGCCACTTCCTGAATGACAGTGCCCAGACGAAAGGACTGACCTGGTTCTTCCAGCTTCTCTCTCAGTTGTTCCGGATTCATTTTTAAGCTTGCGGACTCAAATGGATACGAGCCCTCTCCCCTATGGGTCAATTCAACTTCTTTGAAATTGAAAAACAATCAGAAAATCGTATGGCTACCGTTTATCTAAACGGTCCGGATGCCCGAAATTCCATGGTCTGGGACTTCTGGAAGGAGCTCCCGGAGCTGGTGGACTATCTAGAGCAGGACGAATCCATCAAATGTGTGGTCATCGCCTCCAGAAAGAAATCCTTTTCCGTGGGACTGGAACTCAATGAGTTCGGAGAGAAGTTTGGAGACATAATCCAGGGCGCCACAGCAGACAAGCGGATGCAATTCCTGAAGCTGATCCAGGATATGCAGAGTGGTTTTATTCGGATGATGAATAGTCCCATCGTATTTCTAGGTGCCGTGCACAGACATTGCATTGGTGGGGCCCTGGATCTGATCTGCGCCTGCGACATTCGTCTGGCAGCTAAAGATGCCTCCGTAAGCTTAAGAGAAACGAAAGTAGCCATTGTCGCAGATATGTGCAGCCTCAATCAACTTCCCGGAATTATTGGCCAGGGAAATACGAGACTCATGGCTTTCACAGGCGCAGATTACGATGCGCAGAAATGCAAGGAAATGGGACTTTTCAGTGAAGTCTACGAAAGCCAGGAAGAGTTACATACCCAGGCCCGGTCCATGGCCATTGAGATTGCCGGAAATCCTGGCATCGTTTTGAAAGGAGTGAAGGAACAGCTAAACTATATGGCCGACCATACTCCCGAGGAAGGCCTTAAATACGTGGCTGTCTGGAATGCTGCCTTTCTGGATAGTGAAGACTTCCGAGAGCTTCAGGCCGCTTTCAAAGAACGCCGCCGTCCAGTGTACAAATCGTGATGCGGTAATTCTACTTTAGATGGCTACCGTGGTAGCCGTCTAACCACTCACTGCCTCAAGCTTGTCTATTTTTGCTTCCGGTGTATGCCGATTTCGGCTCTCTTTCTGATGCACCAACGAAATTCGACTCCGACTTTGGCTCTGGTAATTGGTCGAAGACCCCACCCGGGCCCATCAGCTCGGGTCAATTACTTCTTTGATTATTCGGAGCCTGGTGGAGGACCATCCGGTGCCGGTGGGTTCTGAGTGGTGCCTGGTTGATCAGGATTGCCGGTGCTTTCGGATTCATTCGAGTCCGACGGATTCACTGCCTCCTGGGAATGATCCACTCTTTCAATGGTAACTGTTCCGGGACGATAGGTTCCCAGACCAAACATAATTACAACGATCGTGAGCTGCAGTATCTTGAATAATTGTAGCTTCCTGGCCGTAGATTTCTGTAGTTCCAGATCGTGGCCGCCGTTTTCCAGGGAAAACAGTCTCTTTTTCAATGGTATGCTGCCCAGGGCACCCATGATTCCGGTCAATGCCAGGAACAAGAATACTTTGATATAAGCCCAGGTAAAAGCGGTAAAAGGGATAGGAGTATTCTCTATCGCTTTGAGCATAAAGGACAGCAGGTACAGCCCTGTGAGCAATGAGACAATGGTTACATATTGCATCACCTTTACAGTCAGTGCGTACTGTTTATGGGCCTGGCGTGTGGAATCCGAAATAGGCTCATTCTTCTTGAGCCTGGAGTCCAGCCATAGACAGAGGAATGCATAGATGACAATAATAAAGGCCAGAAGATAGTGCAGATGATAGGCTGCGATTCGCATAAAAAACCTCGAGAAGGGGTCTGATCTAAAATCTCTGCATCGTCATTCAATTCATCCTTTCCGGAAAAGGCTGATTGTTTTCGATTTCTCGCTTCAGTGCGGCCAGCATGGCCGGATCGGTTTCCTGAAATCGAAAAAGGTACCTGCGGGAACCCTGTGGCAATGGAGAAAAAATACCCCGACTCATGAAATCGGTGCCGTCGAAGAGGGTCAAGCGTAACTCCCAAAGATGATGGAAGCGTGTATAACTCATAATGTCATGACCGGTTTCAAATGCAGCAGCCCGGTCCGAGATTTTCTCAATAGTTACCGGAAACTCAATGATTTCCCTTTCCTGCTTCTTCTCTGTAGAGTCTGCCGCTTCTGGCGCCTTTCCTGCCTGGCCTGGACGACCTCGGTGCGGCATCCCCGGCTTCGCAGCCTCTCCCGCGGAGTCCAGGTCCATCGCAGCTCTCGCGGCCGTGGGCCTTCCAGCATTTGGCTTTGAGCTATCCTTGCTTTTCGGTTCCGGAGGTTTCTTGTCCTGAAGCTCCAGGCCCGTTTCAGGAATGAATGCTCGGATCTTTCCTTCGAGCTCCATAAAGGCCATGCGGTGCCTGTCCTCGGCCTCTTCCACAGAGGTAATATCCCCTGCATAGTGGCCACTACCTAGCTTGCGATCTATGGTAATAGTTACCCGGTAGCCACCGGACTGCGGACGATACATATAGGCGCGGATCATATCACCCTGAATCCGGGGAGCTGAATGAGGCAGTACAAATTCCAGCTGCTCACCAATGTCCGTAATCAGAAATAGATACTTCTTTCCGTCCAGTTCGGTAAGACCGATCTCGCCGCGATGGACATCCGCATCCCCATCCATGGTGCTACCCAGTCCATCCACAGCCATTTTCTGATAAAGACGCACCGA
>JBHIXQ010000454.1:0-2909 GCA_041984705.1 Leptonemataceae bacterium
GTGGCCTGAGTGATTTCATATTCGGGCTCGGTATAGCCTTCGCCCCATCCAGGGGAAGCTCCCCCATCCGCCTGGCCTCCCGTTAGGGCCAGCAGAGCCATAGACATATCACTTCCGCCTCCGCCGCAATGCAGGAGTGTAATAGCAAAAAAGATGGAAAAACTGAGGGCAACTGATCGAACCATGGAGGAACTCCGCAATATACGGGGGACATTTCAATCAAACCTGACCACCAGTCAATACTTCATTTTATATATTTGTATGTTTTTTATATTTATACTGATTTTCTCCAGATCGCTCCGTGACCGAACGGACCGCATCATGCGTGCCAAAATGTGCAGTCTGGGAGCAATCAGAGCGGTCCCGAGGCGACAGAAGATGACACCTACGGGTAGATTCCTCTGGGCCTCGTCGCCCTGACAATGCTAAACGTAAGCAGCTGCACCTCCCGAGCGATAACTAATGATGAGAATAAAAGAACTGACTATAAGACGCTCAGCCTGATCTATTATTCTGTAGTTGGCACCTATGATGTAACCTTGAAGCTACGTCCCCGGATCCGGAGCGATGGGGTGATCGAGCAAGATTGCAAAGGCGGTCCGGAAAGCGTGCGCCTACAATCCTATGCTCTGGGAGAGGGAATCTACAGTCTGAGCGTCTGGAATTTTAACGGATCCTTTCGTTGGGCCCAGCATACGTTTGATGTAGGGCCACCGGACACAGAAACGGTGTATTACTGGGGTCGCATTTCTGTAACACTACCCCCACAGGGCGATGGGTTGCCTGCAGTATTTGTGACGGCAATGCCAGAAGATTTGGCGGAGATTTCGAAAGAGACCAATCTGCCGAAAGATGCGATTAAGCTTTCGTTCGTAGAAGAATGATGGAGCGATGAAGGAGTTGCGCAGCTCTGAGGTTGTCTGCGGGTCGTAGATTTACCCAACGAGGAACTGGATTGTCATGGACCATCCTGAGTTTTCTCGGTGACCGAAAATCTGCGGGGGCCGGTTTCAGCACCATTCCCAATTCTGTTTACCTCCTTCTGGATGGGAGGGCGCCGCATCCAGGAGTCAGGTTTCCACAATGATTTCTGGAGTGACTCCAATTCTCTGGGCTATGGTCGTATACAAATGAACCTCTTCCGATGGTGTGTCCAGCGATATCAATAAGGAGTACCTTGCAACACTATTAGAGCGACCAAGCTTGGTTCTCTCTCTCCACCATCCGACTGTTGGATATACCATCAGGATGTTTGACTCTGCCAGCTGTTGAGGGCTGCCCCTCCAGGTATCTGAATGAATTGAACCGCGATTCCGAGCTGTTTCGCCAACCTCCCAGTGGTCAGACGTGGAAGTACCGGTGGGAGCGGATTCATTTGCAGCCAGAGCTTGCTTGTTCTTTCTCTTAACGAAATCCTCTCTTGACTCAGTTGGGGCTTTGAGATCGAAGCGCAGGCCATGGGAGGCATAGCTATAGCGGTTCTTCCAGCCTCGTTCGCCGGGACCGGGCTCGATGAAATAGCTGAGAGTAACACGCATTTCGACTTCGATATTATATGGCAGATCTCTCAATAGATCTGCGGGCAGAGGGAGGTCGTATAGATGAAGTTCGTTGCTGGAGCTTCGAGTGAATGGTTGGATCTCTTGCTGTGCAACAATTGTCATAGAATTCTCTGCAGATCGCAAGGCTCTATCCAGGTAAGGAGTGCCGTAGCCGCAGATGCGGATGAGGCGCGCGATTGCAGCCTTCCCCTTAGAGTCCTTCACAAGCCGCCTCTGGGCGCTGGTCCAGCGCGCTGAATGAACAAGAAGTCCACGAATGGTCTCGGGCCAGAACTCGGGGTAGAAGTTCTGTATTTCTGCAGCCATCCATGCAGCTTCGGCCGCCGCATGGCTGGTCATATGAAAAGGCTCAAAGTGGCGCAAGTACGGCCTGTAGTAGGTAGAAATCCGACAAAGGTCATCGCACTCATCTAGATTCCCCGCTGAGTCCAGGGCCAGATTCCCACCCTCCAGGACGATATCTGGTTTGTTGGGCCAATCTTTCTCCAGCCAACTGAGCGTTGTCGTTGAAAAGGGCGATAGACCGCCCGCAGGTTCCGCCGGATGATAGTCTGCGAAATCAGGGGCCTGGATATTTGCCAGCCCGGTCATAGCTCCTATGGTGAGAGCATTCCACGACTGAGCCGGATCATGGATACTCTGCTCATACTGGACCTCGCGATAATCCTTCCAGCTCGTAGTATTCACATTTCCGGCAGCCAGTATAACAAGTCGCTTTGGACCACCGTCAGTGCCAGAAGCAATATCATCGACAGCCGCAGACCAGGAGCTCGGGCGGCCCAAATGAATAGAATCCGGGGCGGAAACGGCCATGCACAGAATTCGGTTTCGCTCCGGTGCCTGAATCTCGACCAGACTTACCCCCTGCTGTGTAAGGTAACCCCATAGCTGCACTGGATTTTCGCCAGTAGACGGCACTATCTTTACGGACTCCAAACAATGAGACACTACCTCGTTGCCGGTATTCTCCAGCCTGGCCAGAAGATTGCCATAGGCAGCTACTCCGGCCATTAAGGTCCCGTGCCCACGGTGGTCGTGTGTTTGCCATTTCTGGTCTATAGTATGTAGGTCATCATCGGCGAGAACAGGCTCCAGCAATGGATGCCCATTATTCACTCCTGTGTCCAGAATACAGACTACAAGGCTACCCGTTTCGGGGTATGTAGTCCGGCTTCGAAGATCTGCAGCCCATTCCCGTTGGTCCGCCGGGCTCAGGGCTTTCCAGAAATCGGCGGTTGTACTCGCCGAGCGAAATTCGGCAATGGAATCAGATTCCAGAATCAATCTTGAAAGGTCTGCTTCACTGGCATGAATCAGTTTTACGGCGCGTTCCGGAAATGTAATCAC
>JBHIXQ010000455.1:0-2827 GCA_041984705.1 Leptonemataceae bacterium
TGAATCCCCACTCGGTTGCCATTTTCATGAGGCCGCTCCGAGGCCATACGACCATCGTTGTACCAATCATGCTCCACCCCGTGGATCTTTCCTTCTACATAGGGAGTCTCTCTCCATCCTCCGGGAAGCTCAGTTCGCATGATTCCGGTGAATGGCTCCCCTTTGAAAAGCATCACACCTTTATGAATCTGAAACCCGGGATGGGAGTTAGGCACTCCCTTTCTTTCCCGGGTGCAACCGGGGGCCATAAGCAGGATGGCCCCCAGAATGATCAGGGAAAATCGCATAGCTACCACTACCTCAGTTGCTGACTGTTCCTTTTGTTCCTTCGAACCCACTCTTGAGCAAAAGATATCCACCGGAGCCAGCATCATAATTCACGTGGTAGTGATAGATTGTAGTACCGATGGTTGAGTGGGAATGGGAGTGACCTCCGTTACTGTCCAATCCTGTTGCTACAGCACCGCCCGGCTCCCTTCGACCAAATATCGGATATCCATCCAGAGCAATCCCTACCAGTTCAGACCCATCATTGGTAATCTTGTACGGCTCCGTATGGTGATGGTACTGTCCGATGTCTGTGGGATGCCCGTTGGCAGAATCCATAGTATCCAGCTCGGCCGCCAGGGTATCTCCAGGGGCTGCCTGACTGTTGTAAATCGCCAGACCATTTACTGTTACTCCCATGGCACCATAATCCGAGGTGCTACCTGCTGTATCCGGAGAGGATGGGATAGTCAGGGTGATACTCTGGGAGGAAATGGTATTTGGATTGGGGGAATTTCCGGAAGGAAAGTCATTGGTATAGCAACCGGAAATCTGACTGTAGTAGCCATTGGTGTACGGAGGCAGATTGCTGGTCTTGAACACATAGTTTCCGCCACTGGATGTAATCGTCATACATGTGAAGTTGTTCTTAATCCAGGATGGCAGCGAGGAATCATTGTTGGTTACACAGGAATTGCAGCCTCCGGAGGATGCTGACAGAGCCAGAAGACCCAGCGCCAGGGTATCGTCGCTGTCATCGCTGGACTGGATCAAATCACAGCCTACCAGATAGAATGCCATGGCCAACGTCACCGCAAATGCCAGGACAGATATTGTTCGATTCAATTTAGATTTTTTCATGGGATTACTCCTTGATTTAGCCGGGCGAAAGCGGCCTTCGTCACTCCCGCTAATCAGGCAATCAATAAGACTACATGAAAGGCGAACTCCTGCAATCCCAATTCCTAAAATGGCCCTCCAAAGGGCCATTTTGGGGTCTCATTCGATCCATCGAGACAAATGAGACGTCATGACGAGAGTTTGAGGAAAAGGATTGGCCAGATCCATGGCCAGAATCAGGTTTCCTGTGTGGAGCCCATACTACCTGTAACAGCCGATCTACTGGAAGACTTCTGGTCCCAGCGATACAAAGCCGGACAGACCGGCTGGGACCTGGGTGCTGTAAGCCCCCCTTTAAAGCACATCATCGATGCCTGGAAAAAAGAATCCAGGGAAAGCCTGAGAATCCTGCTACCGGGATGCGGCAATGCTTATGAAGCGAGCTATTTACTGGAGCAGGGGTTTACAGACATTACCGTTGTAGATATTGCCCAACCGGCACTGACATCATTGAAGGAGAGATTGTCTGAGAGTTCCGGGCAACTGGACAGAATTCAGTTGATTCACGGGGACTTCTTTTCGCTGCATGGGACTTTCAATCTCATACTGGAGCAGACCTTTTTCTGTGCTCTGGATCCTTCCCTGCGACTCGATTACGCCAGAAAGATGCACGATCTTCTGGAACCCGCGGGGGAGCTGGCCGGGGTGTTCTTTGACGCCCCCATGTATGATCATCGTCCACCGTTCGGAGGTAGCGCCACCGAGTACAGAGAATTGCTGGAGCCCTATTTTGAATTCTTGATCTGGGAAGGCTGTAAGGTTTCCCATCCGGCCAGACAGGGATCCGAACTATTATTTCGCTTACAGAAAAAGGGCTAAGGGTACTATGCCTGGCAGAACAGGGAACTGATTGGCAACCCGAGGGGTGTACTTCGCTGGGGGCTTTGAGACCTTTTCACAGCTCTGGATGATCCAAGAATCTGGCCAGATCCGATTAGGATGATTTTTAATCCGCTTTACTCTGCCTCATCCTGCGAATGTAGATCTTCTTTTCTATCCTGGAAACCACCTGGTTTTTTTCATCCATGACAGCTACATGAAATGTCTCAGTGGTCTTACGATCTCTCTCCACCCGGGCTTTGATCTCTTCCAGTCGCTTCTCTTCCAGAAAGAATTCAGCCCGGACCTTCCCCTGCCCGGGGCGCACAAATTCTATGCTTCCTGCCTGATCCCATACGATGTAGCTCGGGCCCAGGCGCTTCATAAGCAGAAACATATAGAATGGATCGCACATTGCGTATAGTGAACCGCCAAAATGCACCCCAACATAGTTTGTATTCCAGAATCTTTGTTTCATTTCTACGACAATGCGATCGTAGTTCTTGCTCATTTCTTTGAGCCGTACTCCGGCCCCCAGATACGGAGAATACAACATTAAGGCCCATTTCAGTCCGATGATCTTTTCGGCCCATCTCCAGAGAAAGTAGGGCTGAAAATCATTCTTCCCATCCCCCTTTAATCTTCTATTGCGATTCGAATCCTTTTTGCTTCCCATATCATTCCGGATACGGCCAGTATCCCTTCTCCTTTAGCTGCCCGTGAAAACCATCCATCGCTTTCAGGATTGACGAAAACCCGGAAATATCACCCTGTAGCTGCTCTTCCAGGTTTCGATATATCGCCAGACATCTTCGAGCGATAGTCTTCCCCTCCGGAAGCA
>JBHIXQ010000456.1:0-2808 GCA_041984705.1 Leptonemataceae bacterium
AGATGGTGCGAGAGGCCTACGAGGATATCAAGAAGGCAGCGGGTGGTGATCCGGCGGGGCTCATCATCGATCTCAGAAACAATCCGGGAGGAGATCTGGGCGAAGCAGTCCGAGTCACCGGTCTCTTTATGGAAGAAGAGCGAATTGTAACCTCTTTGAAATCCAACCGTAACAGCAGGGAACTGGAAAGCGATGGTTACCCCATTGTGCCCAACAAACTTCCCATTATGGTTCTGGTGGATGCAGGTTCTGCCAGCGCCAGCGAGATTATGGCTTCTGCTCTCCAGGATTATCAAAGAGCACTAATTGTAGGGGATCGTACCTTCGGAAAAGCCACGGTACAACAGATTCAGCCGCTGGAAACCAACAGTAGCCGCTACCTGGTAAAGTTAACCATTGCACGATACTACGCTCCTAACGGCTACACCGTACAGGTTCATGGAGTTCAACCCGACATTCGCATCTCCGATCAAAAGGATGGAGAATTCCCGCTTCGATTCCGCGAAGAGGATATGTGGCATCATCTGCCGGAACTGGCTCAGAAAGATCCCAATCCTCAAAGAGAAAAGTGGGTGGAATCTCTAAAGAAGAAAGTAAATCCAAAGCAGGCAGAGAAATACCTGAAAGAGCATGAAAACGATGCAGTTCGCCCGGACTATATGTTACAACGCGCATTGCCCTATCTAAAGGCCATGATTCAGGAAAAGGACTGACACCAGAGAGCATCTTGAGTTTCTTCACTCAGAATGCTTCGAGGCTTACGCCGTTTACATAGATTCGAAAAAAGAATCCTGGAAATTGCCCGGATGGATGAGAAGCTGGTGTCCATCCATCAGTACGGGTTCTCCAGAAAGACGGAAAACGGATTTCGCTTCCCCATCTATGGATTGAGCATCGGCACTCCGGCTGCTCTAAAAAAGAATCCTGTAGGCATTGTAGCCGGTGTGCATGGCCTGGAAACCATCGGCGTTCGCATACTTCTGGACTTCCTGTATCACTGCCTGAGTAATCCAGAATTCTTTCCAGAACTTCAAAAAGGCAAGATCGGAATTCAGGCTTTGCCCATGGTAAATCCAGGGGGCGTAGCGTTACGGCGTAGATCCAATCCTGCCGGTGTGGATCTTATGCGAAACTCCGGAATCGAGGCTGAAAAATCCATGCCTTTCTTTGGAGGGCAGACGTTGAGCAACCGGCTTCCTTACTTTCGCGGGAAATCCCTGGAACCCGAATCCAGAACACTGTATAGATTCGTTTACGATTCTTTTTTTCAGGTAAAAGACCGTCTCATTCCTGTAATTGATGTTCATTCCGGCTTTGGTTCTGTGGATCATGTTTGGTGGCCCTACGCGGGCACAAAGGAACCCTGCCGCGACGATGCTCTGTTTCAGGCCATGGGCCGATTCTTCAAAATACAGGCAGGCCACAGCCAGCTGAATTTTGGACCGCAGAGCGAATCCTATACCACCCATGGAGATCTCTGGGATCTATTCTACGATCATTACTGGAAGCTCCATGAGAAAGAAAAAAAATGGAAATCCCGATTCCTTCCATTGACCCTGGAAGTGGGCACCTGGAGCGATCTAAAGGAAAAGCCAGGCCGTATCTTTAACAGAAAGAGCATTTTCAATCCAGACAGTCCCAGAAAAAAGGAAACCATCGAACGGTATCGTAAGTTTCTGAGAGATCTATTTCGCACATCGCTTACAAAAGAAAAGGACTGGGCCCTGGCCCCTCTGGCCCAGGCTTCGAAAAAATAGCCGATAGACCTCGGACAAATGACAAACAAATCCCCATAGGCTTTTACCGGGCCCAGAACCTGTTTTATGGCCCGTGTCGGATTACCGGGGAGCAGTTAAATAGCGTCTGAGGAAATCCAGGGTTCCTTCCGGATCATCGGTGGTCAGATCATGACCTGCCCCCGGATGGACAAAGTAGCGCCCGGCCCGGCCATACTTCGCATAGAGTGTGTCACTACACCGCGGATCTACCAGACGATCATTTCTGGAAACCAGGAAGATGGGAGCTTCAAAATCTGCGTCCGGCGGACTGAAGCGCATTGCCGCAAGAAGCTGCCGGCCAAAGTTGGAGATTCGCACAGGATACTGCTTCTGCAATCGGATCCAGTGGGCCACCGCGTCGTGGTTTTCGAAGTTGCAGCTTCTGGAAAATACCCTACTTTCCATGCGATCTGTGTTTTTCTGAATGAGGCCACTGCCGATGGCACCTAGTAGATCCAGGGCTGCAGCCGGCTGCATTCTATGATACCAGGGGCTCAATCCTTTCGCACTGGAGTTTACAATAAATGCATAATCAAAGTCACCTGGATGGCGATGCAACCAGTCCAGAGCAACCATCCCACCCAGGGAAATGGCAAATAGACATCGGACTTCATTCTGAGGGAGCGAAACCACTGTTCTGGATCTCAGGTCCTCTGTGATTTCAGGTATGCTGGCAGGACTTTTTTCATGGTTGCGCATGCCGGTGCCGGCCAGATCCGGAAAATGCAACGAACCATTGAAGGGATAGCGAGCATCCTTTTCCAGTAGGTGACGAAAGCGATGCCAGTGTCCGCTCTGGCGTCCCAGACCTCTAAGAAATACCCAGTGAGTGCGAGGACGGCTCAATGGAAATACTTCCCGGCGAATACATCATCCATATAATCGGACACCCGTTTGATATATACCTCTCGATCCTTGAAGTAAGCACCGCAATGGCTACGCGCGTTGCAGGACGGCCAGTTCTCACGCGTCGGTGAGGACGTCGAGCGCACGGTCGACGTGCGTGTCGTCGCCGCCACCAATCGCGACC
>JBHIXQ010000457.1:0-2734 GCA_041984705.1 Leptonemataceae bacterium
TGCTGAATTTTGAAACAATCTCCGGACAGTTGTATTTCACCAATGCTTGAAACCTCAGAAAGATGGATGCCGCTGCCTCCTTGCTGATTTGCTGACCAATCACTATTCGAACCAGGGTTTCGAATTCGTCTCGCACAGGACGCGGCTCGGGAAATCCCACCAGTTGAAGGGCACTGGCCACATCTGGATCCTTGCCAGTCAGAAATTTTAAATGTTTTCGCAAGGTTGTTTTGTGCATACTATGAACGCTGCGGCCAATTCCCTTTTTCCGGGCATACCATCCCGGGCTTAACGAATGCGGAATTCATGAGGCCTCGGAGGAAACGTCCGCAGCTCCCGTTGGTTCCGGGGTAGAAATCGGGTAATGCAGCAAGATGGATCGATTCAAGGAAGAAATCGTTTCGAGGTAGCGCTTCCGACCCAGAGAATCCCAGAACTTCCTCTTTAGTTGTAGAAAGGACTCTCCACTTAAATCGTTTAGCTGCTCCCATTCAAAGGAAGCCAGGATATGGGCGGCCCATTCATCAATGACTCGATGCGATGCATAGAAATGCGAGTAGCGATCATAAATTTCCTCCTGGCGATAACCCGGGAGGAAATTCCACATTTCATGAATCAGCTTTCGATATTCCGGCTCCAGGTAGTAGAGAGCGTGAGACAGCTCATGCTTCAGTGTTAGCTCACATTGAAAAAGAGAACGGGCATCACCGGATTCCGGAAATCTCAGAATAGAAAAGTACAGATCCCTGGATGCGTTGCATTGACGAACAAACCATGATTCGCAATGATTCCTGATACCCTCTGGAAAGGTGGCTGAAAACCGATGCACATCGGCCGCACTGAAATTACTGCCAAAAAATAGAGATTCGTAAAGGAGACCTCTCTGCTCGGACCAGTAAT
The DNA here is from genome assembly GCA_041984705.1 of Leptonemataceae bacterium. Classification (GTDB taxonomy): domain Bacteria; phylum Spirochaetota; class Leptospiria; order Leptospirales; family Leptonemataceae; genus UBA3465. The sequence continues at coordinate 901 of JBHIXQ010000457.1, forward strand.
CCTGTATCTCCTGTAAGGTGCACTGCTCTCCCTGGAAAACAGGATTCTCAATGAAATGCGAAATCCTGGCCGTGCCTTCCAGAAACTCGGAGGGAGACAAAACTGCAATTCGAACAAGCCCCTCGCCAAGTTCCCAATCTTCCTGAAATAGAGGATTCATAAAGCAGGTTCTAATAAAGTCGGCCAGATCTTCGAATCAAGAGCAAAAAATGGATGGGAGGTAATAATAGGGCAATCCTGAAACGGTGGCATCGGTAGAGAAAGCCCGGAAATTCATCGGCCCTGGTGCCGGATTCTGACCGGAATTCAGTCGCGGTGTTTCATTGACCTTAGCAAGCGCATTCTTCGAATAGCCCTATGCTGATGCAAGTTGTTGCCTGGACGGCATCTCTCTTCGTATTTCTGTCATTCTTCATGAAGACAATGGTGCCATTGAGAATCATGGCCATTGTGAGCAACCTGACTTTTATTGCCTATGCTTTGCTGGGAATCCAGGAAGGTGTCTTCGACAAAGTAGCGGCCATATTCGTTTTGCACGTTGTGCTGTTACCCCTTAACATCACCAGATTGTACCAGATGACCTCACTTATTAACAAAGTTCATCAGGCCTCCAACCATGATTCCGGAGTGGACTACCTCATTCCGCACATGACCAGACGTGAATATCCGGAGGGACACGTGCTGTTTCGTCAGGGAGACCCGGCGGATGGCATTTTCTTTATTCAGAAGGGCACTGTGAAATTGCCGGAGTTCGGTAAAACCATGGAAGCCGGAGCGGTATTCGGAGAAGTAGGAATTTTTTCGCCGGACAATGTTCGAGCCGGGACAGTGATATGTGACGAAGCATGCACTGTGTATCAAATTTCCCGAGAAAAGGTTTTGCAGTTATACTACCAGACCCCGGAATTCGCATTCTATATGATGCGTTCCGTGGCCCAGATCGTCCAGGATAATACAGAGATCCTCACCAGCATGGCGGGCAAAGCGAAGCAAAAAGAGTTAACCGGAGCCAGCGCAGGCTAATGGCCCCGAGCCAGAACTTCACATCAAAGTAAACGTTCGCAGCATCGGCTCACGCTGCTGCGGCATCCTCTTTTCGCTCTGGAGCTTCCGTTCGGCCCATCCGAGCTTCCTTTCGCTCAAATCTGCGAGTCCCTGCTTCAGAAGAGGTACGGGCTTTCAGGAACTCTCCCAGACGTTTTTTGCCCACCACCGGGGTAAATTTACCTGCTTCGAATGCAATGATCCCGCCCACTATTACAAAGGGCACCGTAGCATCGTTTCTTCGCACCAGCCTTTCATGACCCTTGAATCGCTCCATGGGCTCCTCATGAATTTGCTCCAGAGAAGCATCCAGATGCTTCGGATCAATAATGACAAGATCTGCACGAGCGCCTTCATAAATATATCCGGCCTCAATTCCATGCCAGTCAGCCAGTTCTTTGGTCACTCGCCAAACAGCTTTCTCCATGGACATTAACGGTTTACCAGCATAATGCGAGTCCTGCACCAGCTTTAGCATACGAAGCGGAAAGTTATAGTGAGCCATATTCCGTAGGTGGGCTCCGGCATCTGAAAAACCGATCAATACCTGATTGGAGGAAACGATTTTATGAAGAGGTTTTAGGCGATCGTTTCCCACTTTTGTATGCCATCGAATGGCCTTATCATACTGATAAACCAGATCCAGAAAGGTATCCTCGGTACTTTGCTTTCTCTCTTGTGCAATTTCAGAGAAAGTTTTTCCAATCAGACTTTCATCGGGACAATCCACGATTCTAGCCAGGCCAAAGTTTCGGTGAAAGACCCTGGGCGAGAAGGGATTTCTCCATTG
>JBHIXQ010000458.1:0-2704 GCA_041984705.1 Leptonemataceae bacterium
GTACGATACGTTGGATTTGACGGAACTCGCAACGGCGGTGCCTACAGCTGGGAAACTTGCGGAGCTCAAAAGCAACTGCATGATGCTCTGCGGACTTTCTGCACTGGTTCCAACGATTGCGAAATCTACACCCACTCTACTGGTGGACTGGTACTGGCAGCATACTTCGGACTGAACAATCCTTCTGGATTGAACATCCGTCGTATTCAGCTAATGGCCAGCGCGGCCGGTGGATCGGAGCTTGCTGATTTTTCAACCAGCTATCTGGCCTGGCTGGGGTTTGATACCCTCGGCGGCGAACTGGATGATTCAGTAAGTACCAGTGGTGCCCGAAACGGATTTAACCATTACACATCTCAAGGAAGGACCTACTACACCACTTCCGGAGAGGGAACGGACTACGCTTATGTAACAAGTCCGCTTCTGCCCGGATATGATGATGGTGTACTGGCCAACCATTCTCTTTGCAACGTAAACACTGTGAAGAGCGTGGAACAATCCTGCACCCGTGGCAATGGAACGATGACTCGTTCCTATGCATGTGGTTTTCTGTGGACAAGCACCTGCTACGATCGTAGCTATCGCTGGTCTCCGTATTACACCGTCTATACCGGTGGCGGGGGACATTCCCACTCAGACGCTAAATACGACTATAACCGTCGTTAATGAGGCGGAAGCCGGGTCCGAAAGGGCCCGGTTTTTTTGGGGCTCCAGGAATCCCTTTTCGGTGCCCGTTGCTGGTAATTCTTACCTGGCTTCTTTCCAGACTTCTCTCACTTCTTTCCATTCAGCCTGAGTCTCAGTCCATTTCGCCCTTTATTGCGTGCTGATTTGTGTAGTGACTGTTATACTTCTGGGTCCTGGAATAGGCCGTTTACCACTTTCGCAGGCGCGCAGACGAAACATGTTTGGGGGTACGGGGATGTGCAGCGTGGGTTTTTCCGGGCATTCGCGGAAAGGAGGCCCAAAAAGGTAAGCGAAAATTGCACATAATGCTTTTTTTATAGACACGAATTCTCTGGATGCGGAGAATTTTGGAAAATAATCCCTCAGGGAAGAGGAGTGTTTGAATGCGCAAACTCGCGTTAATGGCTGTTCTGCTATTCGTAGCAGGACAAGGACTATCAGCGGCAACTTACCGGTTGTTCGTTCATGGTCGGTCAGGAGATAACCACTGTCGTTCTCTAACGAGCACAACAAGTGGAACCTACGACCATAACAACTACTGGGGGGGAGCCGTATCCGGCCTTTCCAACGTACGATACGTTGGATTTGACGGAACTCGCAACGGCGGTGCCTACAGCTGGGAGACTTGCGGAGCTCAAAAGCAATTGCATGATGCTCTGCGAACTTTCTGTACAGGTTCCAATGACTGCGAAATCTACACCCACTCTACTGGTGGTCTGGTAGTAGCAGCTTACTTCGGATTGAATAACCCAAGTGTTAACATTCGTCGTATTCAGCTAATGGCCAGCGCGGCCGGTGGATCGGAGCTTGCTGATATCTCAACCAGTTATCTGGGTTGGCTGGGGTTTGATACCCTGGGCGGCGAACTGGATGAGTCTGTAAGTACTCGGGGAGCTCGTAATGGCTTCAACCATTATCAGGCTAGAGGAAGAACTTACTACACCACTTCCGGTGAAGGTACTGATTATCTGTACGCTACCAGCCCATTCCTTCCAGGAAAGGACGATGGCGTACTGGCAAACCATTCTCTTTGCAACGTAAATACAGTAAAGAGCGTGGATCAGTCCTGTACCCGTGGAAACGGAACGATGACTCGTTCCTATTCCTGTGGTTTTCTCTGGCTCAGCACATGCTACGATCGTAGCTATCGCTGGTCCCCATACTACACAGTTTATCAGGGCGGTGGCGGACACTCGCATGGCGATGCCAAGCGGGACTACAACCGTCGATAAGCTCTAGCTCAAGCCGGGCTGCTTTTTGGCCCGGCTTTTTTCCTTCCCCGAGAGATTCAGAAGGTCGCCCCAGGCGGCCTTTTTTGTTACCAGCAGATTTGGTGGGCATTGACCCACCGTACCATGGATTAGCATATCCTGGATTACTCCGGATGTCGAAAGAGCCATTCAGGCTGCGCAAAGATCAAGGCACTGGCTTTCAGAGAAAGGTTCCGCATCCCTGTCCGATTGCCTGCCAGAAAGGGAATGCAGGCAGTAATTTCTGTAGTATACTCCCCGGGCCATAGGCTCTTCTGGCCGGTACATAGCTAAATCCTCCTCCAGGTGTAAAAAAAGTGCCGAGTGTAACGCTTCTTATACTTTTTTTATGGACATTGACATAGTGTCACATTGAATGATGGCCAAAACAGCCCTTCGGGGTAATGAGGAGTGTTCAAATGAAGAAATTAGCTTTAATGGCCGTACTGCTGTTCGTAGCAGGACAGGGCCTTTCAGCAGCTACCTACAGGCTGTTTGTACATGGTCGATCCGGTGATAATCATTGTCGGTCCCTGACCAGTACTTCCAGCGGGACTTATGACTACAGAAACTATTGGGGCGGCGCTGTTAAGGGCCTGAGCAATGTTCGCTATGTAGGCTTTGACGGAACTAAAAACGGGGGAGCTTATAGCTGGGAAACCTGCGGCGCTCAAAAGCAGCTTCACGATGCAATACGCACTTTCTGCACAGGATCCAAGTCCTGCGAAATCTACACCCACTCCACCGGTGGACTGGTACTGGCAGCT
>JBHIXQ010000459.1:0-1928 GCA_041984705.1 Leptonemataceae bacterium
GTTGATGGCCCATAACGGTGAGTTCTACGATTACAAGCGAATTCGCACGGATCTTACTGCCAGGGGATACAACTTTCGCACAAAAAGCGATTCGGAAATCGTAATGAACCTTTACCCGGATAAGGGTTTCGAACCGCTGCTCAAAGATCTTCGTGGCGAATTTGGCTTTTCGCTGTATGATAAAAAGCTGGATCGCCTGTATCTGGTGCGCGATCGATTTGGAATCAAGCCACTTTACTGGATCAATACCGGCAAGGCATTTGTCTTTGGCTCCGAGATCAAATCCATACTGGCCAACCCGGAAGTACCTCGGGAATTCTATGCGGAAGGTATCTTTCATCAATTGATGCAAACCATAGGTCCGGGTAGCACTCCATTCAAAGGAATCAATCAGGTTAAACCAGGACATTACCTGGTGGTGGAACGCAGAGACGGTGCATTTCACATTCGCGAAAAGGCCTACTGGGATATGGATTTCCCGGAACTCGGTCAACGAAATGACGACGTTCCGGAAGCAGAAACTATTGAGAGAGTCCGGGAACTGCTGATTGAAGCGGTTCAACATCGCCTGGAAGCGGACGTACCGGTGGGCTGCTATCTGTCCGGCGGCATAGATTCCTGCTCAATCCTGGGACTGGCCGCTGCTTCCAGACAGGATGCAGTGAAAGCGTTTACCATTGGCTTCGATAACGATTCCTATGACGAAAGCGCCATCGCCGTGGAAATGGCTCGCTCCGTAGGAGCAGACCAGGATATCCTGGAGCTTGAAGCGGACCATCTATACGATCACTTTGTAAAGACTCACTGGCATACAGAACGAACTATCTATAACACCCTGGGCGTCGCGAAGTATCTAATGAGCAAGCACGTCCATGAAGCTGGCTACAGGGTGGTAGTAACCGGCGAAGGCTCGGATGAACTTTTCGCTGGCTATCCTTCCTTTCGTCGGGACATGTTTCTGCATGGTCTGGATCATCTTCCGGAAAAGGAAAGGTTGCATCTTCAGGCTAAATTAAACGAAAGCAATGCTCTTGTAAAAGGTAGCATGCTGGCAGCAGAGGAAGTTGTAAGCCCGGAGCTGAACAGTGTATGCGGCTTTACTCCTTCCTGTTTACAACCCTGGCTGGCCTGCGCACCAGAAATTCCGGGGCTACTGAATCCGGATGTCAGGGCCCAACTTCAAGGATACGATCCCGGGGCAGCCATCGCCGCACAGATCAATCCAGATATGGTGCGAAATCGCCATCCCCTGGACGTAGCCCAGTATGTATGGATCAAAACCATGCTGGAAGGTCAGATCTTGACCTGGGGTGGTGATCGAGTGGACATGGCCAACTCCATGGAAGCCCGGCCGGCCTTTCTGGACCATCACCTGGCAGAAGCTGCTGTATGGGTTCCTCCGGCCCATCGAATCAAGGGAGACACTGAAAAGTACGTCCTCCGCGAAGCGATGAAAGGTGTGCTTCCTAAAGTCCTGTATGAGCGACAGAAATTTGCCTTTATGGCTCCTCCCGCGCATACTGACCCAAAAAAGCTGAAAGCATTGAAAGATATGGCTGCGGATTTTCTTTCCGATGAGGCCATTGAACGATCCGGCTTTCTGGACAAAGAAGGCATCAAGAATCTCTTTGAACGTTACGAAAGCTCATCCACACCGGCCCATGAGCTGGTTCAGCTGGATGCACTGGTAAACCATGTCATAGGAATTCAGGTACTGCATGAGAACTTTGTTCAGCAGGATGTACCCGAAGTTGCTCGACAAACAGCGCACCGCCTGGGATGGAAAGCCCCGGAAAGCAGCCCGGCCAGGTAGAAGTTGCCCTGGCTTCAGAGGCTAGCCTGTCTTTGGAATTGGCCACCGGTTAAAAGTTAGCTACAATGGCAAAGAAGGCACCGTGTAGTACAGTCTGTCGATCGCTCAGTGAGGA
>JBHIXQ010000460.1:0-1499 GCA_041984705.1 Leptonemataceae bacterium
ACGAGGTCGATTGCGAGCTGCCCGATACCGATGATGAGGAAGAGCAGAAGGCTGCGCTGCGCCAGGCTGAGAAGGCTATCGACCTGATAGGTAAAATTGATCGACGCATGGGGATCGATAAATCCATGCGTGAGTTCATTCGGTTCGGACGGGTGTATGGCGTGCGTGTCGCCCTGTTCGTGGTCGAATCAACCAACAAGGACTACTACAAGCTCCCCTTCAATATCGACGGCGTGAAGCCAGGGACGTACAAGGGCATCAGCCAGATCGATCCTCAGTGGATTGTCCCGCAGCTTGCAGAGTCGAACATCAACGACCCGATGAGCATGGGTTTCTACGAGCCTGAGTTCTACATGGTTCGCGAGCAGATGATTCACCGCAGCCACTTGTGCGTGTACATACCGTATCCTGTTCCAGATTTCTTGAAGGCCACCTATCAGTTTGGAGGAATGTCAGTTCCGCAGCGTGCATATGAGCGCGTGTATGCATCTGAACGCACGGCAAACGAAGCGCCTATCCTAGCTATGACAAAGCGCATGAATACGTTCCAGGCGTCAAATGGTGCTGACCTAGATCAAGTCCGGGCTAACATGGCTCAGATGGCCGAGTTGCGCGACAACCACGGCATGCTGGTTCACGGAGAGGGCGAGTCGTTTGGCACGTTCGATACGAGCCTTGCCGACATGGACGCGCTGATCATGACCCAGTTCCAGCTTGACGCGGCAATCTGTGAGGTACCGGCCACCAAGCTGCTCGGCACTTCGCCCAAGGGCTTCGGCGCGTCGGGTGAGTACGAGGAGGCCAGCTATCGCGAGACGCTTGAAGGAATCCAGCAAGACGTGCTTCCACTGCTTGAGCGCCACCACGAACTGGTCATGAAGTCAGAGGTAGCGCCTAAGCTTGGCATTGACCCGCTGATGGTGACTGTTCAGTGGGCAGCACTCGATAGCCCGACCGCTGCTGAATATGCAGCCATCCAATTGCAGAAGGCTCAGGCAGCGCAGATCTATGTGCAGCTCCAGGCTATCGACGGAATGGATGTTCGCCGACAGCTTCAGCAGGACAAGGACTCAGACTATTTCGGCTTGGCGGACATTGAGGAAGAGCCAGAGCTTGAGCCAGAGCTTGATCCGATGACCGGACTGCCTGGCGATCCCGATCCGCTGGCGATCTAACCTATGGCCAGAAAGATACGCCTAACCCGAAAGCGCCTTGAGTGGGCCGCGCCGCGCAATGCAACCTTGAAGGGCGAGCGACTTCCGCCCTACTCGGCTGCAACCGCAGCTAAGTATCAGGCCGAACTCGACAAGCTCGTACAGCGCATGCAGAAGGAGTACAACACCGAAGTGCGCAAGCTGTTCCGCACGCATGCGGACACGGTGTCGGAGCTTGCAATGGATTCTTCGAGCGCATTCAGCATTGGTGCGCTGGCCGCCGACGCATCGCTAGCCAGCCAGGCGCGCATGCTGTTCAACTCGCTGGGCAAGAAGTGGGCGAAG
>JBHIXQ010000461.1:0-1459 GCA_041984705.1 Leptonemataceae bacterium
ATCAATCGCTCGGCGGCGAAGTTATCTACCTGTCGTTCCAGGAGAAAATACTTTCGGTCCCGGTAGAGATAGAAGCGGCGCAATATTTCGGCCTCTTCCATATCAATGAAGCGAGCTACCTGAGTAGCTGTAAATTCGGGATCCACCACCTCTTCGGGCGCAATGCCGATGGTGCTGGCTTCTTCGGTAAGAGCCAGAGTAATTCCCCGGCGATCCAGTATGGGGCCGCGAACCGTTTGGAGGGATTCGTTTTCGCGCCAGCCTCGACCTTCCCAGACCAGGAAAGCTACCCGACCCAGTACGATGCCCAGGCGCCAGGCTGATCATTACAGCAAACAGGGTAATCCTGAACTGGGCCCGCTCCATGAACCCAGGCTGGCATCGGCTGAAATTTTGGGTACAAAAATTCCGTTTCGCTCACTCAGAAACCGATGGGTCGGCGAAACCTACCACGTAGCTCAGGGGGATGAATCCCACTATCCTGGAGTCCCGGGAGTGACTGCGATTGTCGCCCATTACCAGAACGCTTCCTTCCGGGACTGTTCCGGAGGATGGCAGTCCGTTCATGGCTGCGTAGATGGCCTCCACTCCCAGTTTTCTTACAGCGGGATTAACCTGTGTCAGAGGAGGTTGATACCCTTCAGGCTGAGAAAACGTTGGAGGCGGGTTGAATGCCGATGGGAGCCCTTCCGCGACGTAACTTTCCGGGCTGCCATTGATCAGAATCCTTCCGTCTTGAAGCGCATAGCGGTCCCCGGGCAGGCCCACCAGTCGCTTGATCCAGAGTGGGCTGTGGCATCTACCGTCGGTCGGATATCGATAAACCACAACCTGGCCTCGGTGGAGAGAGAGGGAAGCTAGCTTCAGCCGAATATTGAAGGGAACAGAAAGGTCAAGAACTCCGGTCTTTCGAATCCAGAAGGAATCCTGGTCTTGCAGGGTTGGATCCATGCTATGGCCGTCCACCTGCACCCGCTCGAATAGCAAAGAGCGAATGTGAAAAACCAGGAGTGTAGAAATGAGTGCCAGAATTATGAAACGCTTCTGCGGACTGCTGCCTTTCCGGGAGCGGGAAAACACTGGATGAAGCCAGAACCAGATTCCCACAGACAGAGCAATCACACTGCAACCGAGCAGAAATAGCGGAGTGCAATTCTGGACGGAAACCATTTCTGGCAGTCCTCCGAGCAACTGAATCACTTCGTTGCAGGCAAAAAGGCCTCCGTAGAGATATATAGGAAGCAATGAAAATGGTTTTACAGAGAAACCGTCAGGCCACACCTTGCCCCGATCCACTTGATTTTCCCGATCCGAACGGTTCATGTCATCCGAAGAAAACGTATTAGAATCCGAATTGTCCAGAATGGAGCTCGGCGCACTGAAGCGAGTTGCTCAAGTCTGGAATGTACCCAAACTGGGTAAAGATAAAAAAACGGTCATCAAGAATATCATCCAGACC
>JBHIXQ010000462.1:0-1406 GCA_041984705.1 Leptonemataceae bacterium
TTGTCGAGAATGCGTCGGTATACCTGCATCATCATCACGGCAGGCCGATCCGCCGCCGGGTCGGCATTATTGATAATCTCTCCAGCCGCATTGAAATGCGCGTCCGCACGGCGCGCCAGTCGATCGCATAATACCGAAAGCCGCGGCTATCCACGCCCTCAAATTTTTCGTATTCTTCGTACTTGTATTCATCGAATTGATCGTATCCTATATCCGCGCCAATCAAAACCCAATCCGATCTCCATACGCCCATTACTTCTGTTCTCCTTTCGTGACAATTACGAACCCAGCTATACTTGCGCTAACAAAAAATATAAGCCCTATAATTAATTCCTGCATCTATTCGCCCGCCTCCCGTCTCAATTTCGTCATCACAGCGTCAGCCTTCGTTTTATACTCCGCATCCCCAAACGTCTCGTACAGGCGCATGTTATCGTTATATTCGTCCAGTAGCTCGTCAGTCTTCCGTTTCGCCCCGGCCGCGTGTTCCTTCTTCGGCGCTTCCTTCGGCCCTTTCTCCATCCCAACCGCCTCCTTTTTTGCGTATCCTATTCCGAAAGTATAATCATCCGTAAAATGAAACGCCACGCCCGTCGGCTCCGGATAATCCGTCACGTCGTACGCTAAGAGGTAATCTTCCGCGAAATGTTTCCGGCAGACCAGCCGCAGATCCATTTCGTACGCGTCGAGGAATTCACCGTTAATGGCGTCAGTCAACTCGAACTCGACGTATTCACTTACGCCCCACTCATCGGTTTCCTTTACTTCGCGCCAAGCATCGACGTAGAATATCCGATTTTCATACCCGGCAACCGAAACGATATCTCCGAAGGTGAATTCCGTTTTCATCTACGCATCCCCCTTTTCGATTCGCCGACGAATTCAATATCCCGGCACAAGTCGCCCACCCGATCGGCCAGACGTCGTTCACCGAATACTTGCCAGAGCTGATCGAGCGCAATGTTGCTCGTATAGATAGTCGGTAATTGATTCGTTACCCTTGCGTTAATAACGGTGTGCAGGTCGCCGCGGAAGCCGTCCGTTGCATCGCGTACCCCTATATCGTCCAGCACCGCAAATGGCGCCAACTTAGCCGCTTCTAATGCGCGATAATAACGGGCGGCCGCCGGCTCTGCGACTGTTCAGTCCATTTCGCTTTAAGTACCGCTGTGTGTTTATCATAACCTGCACAGTTAGCAACGTGTACTTTCAACCAGAATAAACCATCTTTACCAAGCGGTTTAGCTGTGGCGAAGTCCAAGCAACCCTTAACTGCATCCGAGCTCTGTGGGTTCAACGTACTGCGGAAATACATCCGCCCACGCCAGTCGATAAAAGTCGGAAAATACAGGGCTGATTCTGCTGAAAATTTACGCAGCTCCGCTAGGCGGCCTAGAATCGCGTAT
>JBHIXQ010000463.1:0-1171 GCA_041984705.1 Leptonemataceae bacterium
AAAGGACCAGCAGGTGTTGTCGGTGCAGTCGGTCTCTATTTCAAAGGATGGTAAGATTACTGTGGCTCGAGGCGTGCATCCGGGACTTAGAATTCGATTCAAGTCTAACGAAAAGGCAGCCTCCAACAAAGGGGAAGATCAAATCCAGACTCTGTATTATTTCAAGATCTTTCTGGGACCGGGAAGTGTGAATCCGGCCGGCGGAAAGCCAGAATCTGCAATTCTGGGCAACCTTTCGCAGGTGAACACAATCATGAAAGCTGCGGTCTATTTATTACACAATGAAAAGTACGAACCTCTTGCAAAAAGCATCATGGCAAGAAGCCAGCTGATCTTGCAGGATGATTCCGGTGTTCCCTATCGAATGTTCGATGAATCCTGGAAACTGGATCTCTACGGTAATTATACAAGACCGGTAGCGTTAAAAGGGATGCTGGATCCCTATGATCACTTGCGGCAGCCTGCCCTGGCCGCAGAATACACAAAGCGAAGCGAAGGTCCTCTGCCGTTTCCTTACAGTTATGGCATCTTGCGAAGTGGCATGAAGGAATCCATGTTGATGCTTGCGCGAAAGAAGTAGCGCTGGTCTTTTATCGCCCACCCGGTTGAACACGCCGGGGCTTCTTTCTCTGAAATCACTGACATGAGGTAATTACCCCGGGGTATATAATGATGCGATGTTCTTTCTTTTTCCTTTATTTCATTCTATCTACAGTGGCCGTTGGTGCGCAATCACTTGAAATGCCGATACCCCGTAAGGCATGCTTCAAGCATCTCCACAATATAAAGGCCCTGGCGGACGAAACTTTTGGCGAAGGAGCTTCGGAGAAAGTCCAACCGGAAGAATACACCGAACTTCGAGGCTGCCTGGCCCGAGCTCAGCTGGAGGATGAAGGTCTTATATTCTTCGTTGTTTCCTTCCCCGATGCAGACCATGCCCGGGTTTACTGGGAATTGATTGAAAAGGTCCTTCGCCAGAAAATGGAAGAAGCGAAACAAGAAGATCCAGATCGGAGGATTAGCTTTGTGCTAAATGAAAAGGATCTAATGATTCGCCAGGTCACCCCGGGCTCCATCGCTGATGGTAATGGCTTTCTGGGAAATATGAAATGTCGTTGGGTGGATGCAACCGTGGCCTGTGTCGGTGCAGTGGGACTGCCCGAATCTGGTA
>JBHIXQ010000464.1:0-607 GCA_041984705.1 Leptonemataceae bacterium
TGGTCGATTTGGGGCCGCGCATCATCGCCACGACGCATCATAGCGCGGTGGCCGGCCCCTATCATCGCAATGGCGCGACGATCCTCGACATGCATCATGCCTATGACGGGCCGGCCGACGCCTTCCGCCCGATCGCGGCGAAGCATCATGCGACCTATTTGCTGGTCTGTCCGAATTTCCCCGAAGGGACCATCTATCAGTCGCGCAGCCCGCGCGGCTTCTATGCGGACCTGATGCGCGGCACGATTCCCGCCTGGTTGCAGCCGGTGACGCTCAAGACGGCGATGACTCTGCCCTACACGCTTTACAGAATCGATTATTCAGCGCCGGGCGGCAAAAAAGTCGCGCAGCAGCGCTGATCCTTCCGCCTCGGCCAAGAGGCGCGGTCCCTGTTCGACCGCGCCGCCCTTGGGGTCGGACACCGCATAATAGAGCCGGGCGACCCGCGCGTGGGAAATCGCGCCCGCGCACATCGGGCACGGCTCCAGCGTCACCCACAGGTCGCAGCCGGTCAGGCGGAAGTCGCCGATCCGGGTGGCTGCGGCGCGAATCGCGACCATTTCGGCATGGGCAGTGGGGTCCTTTAACGTTTCCCGCTGGTTGAAAC
>JBHIXQ010000464.1:625-933 GCA_041984705.1 Leptonemataceae bacterium
ATTCTCGCCCTCGCCGATGATGACGCCATCGCGCGTCACCACGGCGCCGATCGGAACCTCGCCCGCTGCCTCTGCCGCGCGGGCCAAGGCAAAGGCGCGGCGCATGGGTTCGGGCAAGGGAAAGGGCGAGGTCATGACCCCGCCTTAGTCGGAGAGGGAGAGCCGCACCAGCCTTCAGCGGAAGGCACGGGACTCGGCTGCACCCCCACCCGGCCTCCCATTCCAGGATAGGCTGTTGGGCGGCCGGGTGGGGGTGCGGGCTGGTGCCGTCCATGCGCCGGGAGGCGCATCAAAATGCCGCGAATCGA
>JBHIXQ010000465.1:0-907 GCA_041984705.1 Leptonemataceae bacterium
TCAATAAATTAATTGGAATGAAAATAGAGACGCTGGATTTAGACAAGATCGGGATCCGCTTCGAAATGCGTCCTGAACTGGTCGGAAATTTCACTCGGGGCAACCTGCATGGAGGAGTAATCTCTTCTGTACTGGATGTAACAGGAGGTATGGTCGCCTGGACCGGGATAATGAAAAAAATGGAGGGCCAGTCATTTGATGAAATTTCTGAACGTTTTAATAAAATAGGTACTATTGATATTCGTGTTGATTACCTGCGTCCAGGTTTAGGCGAATATTTTATTGCAACCGGGAGTACCCTGCGTACAGGTAACAAAGTATCTGTTACTCGTATGGAATTACACAATGACAAAGGAATTCTGATTGCAGTCGGTACCGGTACCTATGTAGTTGGTTGAGTTAATTCCCGCAAAAGCATAAACAGCCGACATCGGATGAATGTGAAAGGACTTGACACTTAGCTGAAAAACTCTTCATCATAGATACACAATCGGAGCGTAGCGCAGCCTGGTAGCGCACACGCCTGGGGGGCGTGCGGTCGCTGGTTCAAATCCAGTCGCTCCGACCACCTGCCTGCTTATAACTCCATAAATTAGAATTTATTTTGTTTTTGAAAATGTTCATCTGCCCTAACCTGTCTTGACGGATTAAGACCTGGATAATTTGCTGTAACTTTATTTTAAGCAAAACACTAATTCATGAAACTTACCGAAAACCTGAATCTTGTTGACATTTCACCGTTAACTTCACCAAAAAAACTTAAAGAACTTATACCGGTTTCAAAGACTGCAGCAGAAACTGTAATTCAAGCTAGAAATTCTATAAAAAGTATTCTGACTGGTGAAGACCAGCGTTTACTGGTTATTGTTGGTCCCTGCTCTATTCATGATACGGAGGCAGCACATGA
>JBHIXQ010000466.1:0-272 GCA_041984705.1 Leptonemataceae bacterium
AAGATCCTTCGGACACTTCTTGGAATTGATTCCCACTGGATTGACGGAGAGTCCTACATACTCTTCCGCCGGTGCATCGTAAGCGGCGAGCCGATGGTTTCGCAAGACTCTCAGCATGGACTCGGAATTCCTCTCATAGTCGGGGAAAGCCCCTAGGATGGAAGCCATCTCGGCGCTCGTCGAGTACGACTCCCCGCACATGATGGAAGTGATGGCCCCGCATATGGCGTAGCCCCGCTCGTCGTCATAGGGGATTCCCATGTGCATCAGCA
>JBHIXQ010000466.1:282-873 GCA_041984705.1 Leptonemataceae bacterium
GCCATCAGGACGCTGATTTCGAGAGTAGTCGTCCACAAGCGGACACTGTGGCGGAAATCCTCGACTTGGAAAGTCTGCGTGTCCGAGTCGTAGTAGTGAAGGAGATTGATGCTGGCTAGGTTGCAGGCTGTGTCGTCTAGGAACATGTACTCAGAACATGGGTTCGAGCCGTTGATTCGACCTCCTTCTGGGCAGGTGTGCCACTCGTTGATGGTGGTATCGAACTGAACTCCCGGGTCAGCGCACGCCCAAGCTGTGTAAGCAATCTTGTCCCATAGTCCTCGGGCATCCACGGTTTCGCACGGCTCGGGCTCACCACCACTCTCGGCGACTTTGTCCAATTCGGTTCGCCAGGCCTCGCCCTGCCAGTCGGTGTCGAGTATCTCGAAGTCGATTCCCTCCCAACCCTGCTTGGCAAGATCGACGATTCTCTGAATGTGAGGCTGCGGGACATGCTGGTTGATGGCACGCACCATCGCTCTGCGAAGCCCTAGATTGGTTCGCTGGTCGAATCTGCCCTCGTCGTCTCCGTACTCCCAGATGGCTTCCATCAGGGCGTTGGCGTTGTTCTGCAGGATGCTGCTGCCGACG
>JBHIXQ010000467.1:0-856 GCA_041984705.1 Leptonemataceae bacterium
GCGTTCTTTCTCAGAATACTCGAATGTTGATATCAGATCATTCACAAATCTTTCTTCTCTTGGGATCATTCCAGGATTCGCTAATATCTTAGATAACTCAAAGGCTCCCTGCCAGCGCTTGGTGGTACCACCAATTTTTACATCATGTAAATAATCCTGAGCAGTCCTAGGTTCAATCGTAAGGATACGAAGCATAAGAAAAATCAATACACCAAAAATCGCTATTATAAAAGGCACAACAAAAAAGCTATGAATCACTACTCTAAGGAGTGACTTTTTTTCGGCCGGAAAGTCGTTTGGCAGATTTTCGCTATTTTTTATAACCATATGTATTGCATATTGGTAGGCAATAAAATATTTGAAGTGCCGCGGAAAGGACTCGAACCTTCACACTCTTGCGAGCACCAGATCCTAAATCTGGCGTGTCTACCAGTTCCACCACCACGGCATCAATTTTCAATTCATTAATTATTCAAAAGTTCGGTCGGGGAAATTAATCAAATGTGTTTCTTACACGAAATAAAAAAGGGCAAGATACACCTGCCCTCAATCACGAAATTAGTTTTATGATTATTTAACTAAAATCATCTTTTTTGAAGCAACATAATTATCCGTTCTTAATTGATAAATATAAACGCCAGCGCCCATTTTATTACCTTTGTCATCTCTTGCATCCCATATAATTGTCTTTATTCCCGGTGCCAGTGATTCGTTTACTAGACTTCTTACCTGGCGACCAGCAAGATCATAAATGGATAATTTTACATTTGATAGCTTTGGTAAATCATACTGAATTACAGTTACAGGATTAAATGGATTCGGATAATTCTGGTATAGCGTATATCGATTAGGCAAG
>JBHIXQ010000468.1:0-832 GCA_041984705.1 Leptonemataceae bacterium
TAATCATCGTGACTTTCGTTTGAATAGACGACGACCCTTGTACGCGAGCATTTGTCGCTTGACGCAAAGCGCGATTAATTCGCGAGTTGTGTTTTCTTACGTCATCGTATTTTGGATCATTCCATTTTCCGTACGGAATGTTTTTGCGGGGTAGTTTAGCGTCTGGCAGCCGGCGTTTTCGCGCATTCAGATCAGCCCAAACGTATCCGTTTTTTCGCACAAATTCTTCGTTCTCTTTTAACCACGCCGACAGCTTCGGCATACTTCCGAACAACTCTTCTTTAAACTCGGTCGCCTCTTTCTTACCTACGCCTAGCATATCCGCTAGAGAATAATCACTCATTCCGTATAATGTAGCTAACCATGCGACCTTCATTTTCTTTCGCTCTTTTGTGTCGGAACCATCAGCATTCTTATAAACTTCCTCGTACGGTCGTTTGTAGAAGTTCGATGCCATCGTTGCGTATGGATCACGTTCTTCTAAAAACGCATTAATCAGTACTGGTTCGCCCGACAGGTGCGCCACACACCTGATTTCCTGCGCTTTAAAGTCGGCGCCTACTAGCAGCTTTCCGGGAGGAGGACCGAACATCGGACGTGCTTCCGGTGGCTGATTCTGCACGTTAAACCCTTGCTGCGTTTTATCCTCTTCGTCCTTTCCGGAGCTGAATCGGCCCGTCACGGTTCCCATCGGATTGAATCGCGAATGCCAACGCTCAGTTGTTGGGTTTTGCTTTGTCGGCAGCGTGTCGATATACGTACCACTCAACTTAACGATATTCTTGTACTCTAGGAGTTTCGCAATGACATCGTAGTCGTCTTTCAACGGCTT
>JBHIXQ010000469.1:0-708 GCA_041984705.1 Leptonemataceae bacterium
CCCAAAACCCCAAAACCCCAACAAAATGAAAGTTAATTATAATAACTGTTATTTATGTAGTAGTCATTTTATCATTTCCAGCCTTTTGCAGCGCCTTTAGTTATATAATGAAGTCCTTTATCATGGTCATATTTGCCGGCACCTGGTACCCAGTTGTTGTTTTTAGTCGCCACAGATATAAAATTGTCCACTTTTCCTCTATTAATGTAGAAGCGTTCTCTTGGAAGAATGGCTTTTTTGAATGAATCGTTATTGTTATAGGATGCAGGGGACAAATTTACTTTCTCAACTTTTTTTTCAGGATTTGGCTTAACAAACTTCGGATATTTCTGTTTTGAGTCGATTTGGTTATAGTTTTTTGTTGGAAAAGCTGGCGACTCCCTTCCAATTACCTACCTTTCTTCCAAAAAGCCACACCGATCAGATTTAAAACCAAAACAACCGAGTAATCTGAGTTCTCGGGGTTTGTGATTGGGAGAATATGAGCCCATATCTGGGAATTTTTCCTTTTTAGCTTATTTTTCAATTTCCATTGCGTGCGTTATCCTGGGAGATTTACCTGTGAGGATGTTTGTTTTGATTGTCATGTCCTTGGCAATGGTATATGAGGTGGGAGCTGGAACGTATGCCTTTGCTCTCAGGTAGTTGTCGAGGTAGTGACGAGGTTTTAGGTCTTTGTGGATTCCATAAATTATTGGCTTTATAACA
>JBHIXQ010000470.1:0-225 GCA_041984705.1 Leptonemataceae bacterium
CAGTCAGTTGCGCGGGCAGATGCACAAGCTGCAGGAGATCATCGTAAATAATAAAAAAGAGATCCAGAACAACCTGAGTATGGCCAGTAAGGCCCGGGAGACCAACAAGCAATCGGTGATGATCCTGAAAAGCCGTAAGGCCGGTCGCCTGAAGGAGTCCAACGTCAGGCTGGAAGACCTCTACCGGAAAATGGAGGTGCTGTACCGGGTACTGTCTAAGATGTA
>JBHIXQ010000470.1:320-688 GCA_041984705.1 Leptonemataceae bacterium
TCGGCTATGAAGTCCGCTATGAGCGTGATCTCCGGCGATCCGGACAAACGTGCGATGTTCGATATGGCGATGGAGTCCATTACCGAAGACGTAGCGAATAAAGTAGGGGAGATGGAGCGCTTTATGGAGATGTCTTCCAGCTTTATGGATTCGGTCGACCTGCAAAACGGTATTTTCGAAGAAGAAGGGCTGCGCATGCTGGAAAAATGGGAAAAAGAAGGTGTGTCTTTACTCCTGGGCGAGGAAAAGAACAACTTACTGCTGCAAGCCAATAATGAAAACGACGTACTCGATCTGGACGCTCCGATCAAGGAGCCCATCCGGGAAGGCCGGAGAAATCAGTACGACAATCTATTTGAATAGATCCG
>JBHIXQ010000471.1:0-432 GCA_041984705.1 Leptonemataceae bacterium
CCCCAAAACCCCAAAACCCCAACAAAATGAAAATATATATGTATGACATAAGGTAGATCAAATAAAAATAAATCCAATTCTTCCACGTTTTTCGGCAATTATCGTTTATTCCTGAATTACATAATTTGTTTAGATACGGAGAATTAAAGAAATTCTATAAAATATTAAAGAGAAAAATGAAGAAAAAGCTATATGATATGGTCAGAGTCTCAATGGGCGAAGTCACTGCCCAGGAGATCTAACACAAGGACAATGTCGACCAGGAGAGCGCACTGAAGATGGCTAATGCCAAGAAAAAGTGGGTTATCGACTACTAGGCGGACAGAGAAAAGAAGCATGAGTATATAAGACAGCATGTGACGGCTCAGGGCCTTGATGCATGTCTATTATAGGAGAAGCTGCAAAGTGCAAAGAATGGCGTCATTCCAAGTC
>JBHIXQ010000471.1:442-680 GCA_041984705.1 Leptonemataceae bacterium
CAAGGTCTCGAAAACGCTGAAGAAGGTGGTGGCGAAGGGGATCCAGCTGCGAAAAAGAACGGGGAAAATGGTGGAAGCGGAGATAACTCAGATGCACAGAGTGCCGTAGCTCTGTTTGATAAGCTTCAAGCCAAAGAAGACAAAGAACTCGATGATTCAGTCAGTAGTGTTAGATCGTCGAACTCCTTCAGGTCGATGTCCACTAGAAAAGCCAAACTAACGGTCTTGAACTAGAAAG
>JBHIXQ010000472.1:0-676 GCA_041984705.1 Leptonemataceae bacterium
TTTCTGGGATGTGGTTGATAAACATAGGGTCAAACAGTTTTATACTGCACCTACGGCCCTGCGCGCGCTTATGAAAGAAGGTGATGAACCCGTAACCAGCCGAGATTTATCGAGCCTGCGTTTGCTAGGCACTGTTGGTGAACCAATCAAGGAACCGGAATGGATGTGGTATCATAATGTTGTCGGTAAGGGGAAATGTCCCATTGTGGATACCTGGTGGCAGACAGAGACCGGTGGTATCTTGATTACACCATTACCAGGGGCAACGCCTACCAAGCCCGGTTCCGCGACCAACCCATTTTTTGGCATACAACCCGTATTGTTGTCTGAAGATGGGCAGGAAATCGAAGGCAATGACGTACAGGGTCTCTTAGCCATTAAAGAGTCCTGGCCAGGCCAGATGCGCACTTTATACGGTGATCATCAACGTTTTATTGATACCTATTTTTCACAAGTTCCTGGATATTATTTTACTGGCGATGGCGCTCGCCGGGATGAGGATGGTTATTACTGGATTACGGGACGTGTTGATGATGTATTAAATATATCCGGGCACCGCATTGGTACCGCAGAAGTTGAAGGTGCAATAGGGAAAGCATCAGGTGTCGCGGAAGCAGCGGTAGTTGGCTTTCCGCATGATATCAAAGGTCAAGGGATCTATGCTTTTGTAACCCTT
>JBHIXQ010000473.1:0-368 GCA_041984705.1 Leptonemataceae bacterium
ACAAATCAATAAGCTAGTAAAGTCTGGAAAATGGGTGTCT
This sequence comes from Leptonemataceae bacterium, assembly GCA_041984705.1. Lineage (GTDB taxonomy): Bacteria > Spirochaetota > Leptospiria > Leptospirales > Leptonemataceae > UBA3465. The sequence goes on from JBHIXQ010000473.1 coordinate 41, forward strand.
TGGTTTAAGGTTCGGAGGTTCAGGAATATTTAAATTGCCTGATTCCCATCGACTACGGCTTTCGCCCTTATCTTAGGGGCCGACTAACCCTGATCTGATTTACATTGATCAGGAAACCTTGGGCTTACGGTGAACACGAATTTAACGTGTTTTATCGCGTACTCATGCCAGCATCCTCATTTCCATTTCCTCCAGCTGCCCTCCCGGGTCAGCCTTCGACGGTTGATGGAACGCTCTCCTACCACTTCCGATAAATCGGAAATCCTAAGCTTCGGCATTTTACTTGAGTCCCGGAGATTATCGGCGCAGATTACCTTGACTAGTGAGC
>JBHIXQ010000473.1:415-658 GCA_041984705.1 Leptonemataceae bacterium
AGTAAAAATTTAGGGGCCTTAGCTGTAGGTCTGGGTTGTTTCCCTCTCGGCATTGAATCTTATCACACAATGCCTCACTGCTACGAAACATATCGATGGAATTCGGAGTTTGATAGGGGTTGGTATCCTGATAAGGACCCGAGCCCATTCAGTGCTCTACCTCCATGATACTATATCGTAACGCTGCGCCTAAACGCATTTCGGAGAGAACGAGATATCACCGAGTTTGATTGGCCTTTCACC
>JBHIXQ010000474.1:0-656 GCA_041984705.1 Leptonemataceae bacterium
ATGCCGGCCATGTGCCCCCCCTCTAAAAAAGAAAAAGCCCGGGTGGTACGGGATCCACTCGGGCTCATCGGCAAGTACCGATAAAGATTCAATCAAACGATGGAGAATGGGATTTCTACGTTGGAAGCTCCTTTGAGCTCCACAGAATAACTTCCGGGCATGATTCGGTCAAACTGCACCGAACGATCACTCTTTACGCCGCTATGAGAACCTACCAGTCGGCCATCTTTGCGCAGAGAGAGCTGATAGCTTCCAGCCAGATTCTTGAGCGAAAGAGACACCATGGCTTCGCTGGCTGATGTTTGAAGAATGCTACAATGCAACTGCCCTCGTCCTACCGGCAAACTCAGATCGATTCTAGAGCCGGTGGGATTCTCGGAGGGCGCTTCGGCCGGTGATGAGCGTCTGGTAGCAGTAATCGGCGCCAGCTCCAGGGTTGCGCCCGCCAAACCGCCATGAATGAGCTCCATTCCATTTCTAAGCAACCGAACCACGATTCCTTCTCTTTCTGGGCCGGCTTCGGCAGCCAGGGCTCGTTCTACCGTAGCCATCAAGGCCTCCGGCACTGCTTCATAGTCCGCATCCATCCTGTGATTTACATACAGATGCTCGGATAGATTGATTAGTTCAGATGCACTCAGATCCTGCACGGATTT
>JBHIXQ010000475.1:0-415 GCA_041984705.1 Leptonemataceae bacterium
TGCACATTCTCGTATGCGTTCATCAGCCCCTTGGCCGTGTGCTCCAGTCGGTTGTAATAAGCACCGAGATCGGCTCTTTGTTTCATCAGCACCTCAAGCGCAGCATCTGCCCGACCAATAGTTTCATTGGCGCCTCCCGGCGTCGAAACCGTGACGATCTGGTTGTCCGCTTCTCTCAGTCCAAGAGCTTGCGCCGTCATCGTTCTGATGAAAGCCTGTTCTCTCTGTCCCTGGTTTGGCCCCATCTGGAACCACATGGATCCCCGAACGGAACCTGGCGCGAAACGCCCCAGAAGCAGGTCGAACCTGTTAAACTCGGCCTGAGATGCGATTCGATCCACCTCGTCGACTAGCTGGGATATTTCCACCTGAATCAGCTCTCTATCTTGAGCTGAATAGATTCCGTTCGCTGATT
>JBHIXQ010000475.1:425-647 GCA_041984705.1 Leptonemataceae bacterium
ACAGCAAGAACGCGAATCCGCTGGATAATATCCGAGGTCTGAGCCAGATACCCCTCCGTGGTCTGTATGAAACTCATACCGTCTTCGGTATTACGTTCCGCCTGGCGAAGGCCCTGGATCTGTGTCCGCATCTTTTCAGAAACAGCAAGTCCGGATGGGTCATCACCGGCTGTGTTAATACGCATGCCGGAGCTTAACTTCTCCATTGACTTATCTGTTTCC
>JBHIXQ010000476.1:0-644 GCA_041984705.1 Leptonemataceae bacterium
TTCAGATCAGCCCAAACGTATCCGTTTTTTCGCACAAATTCTTCGTTCTCTTTTACCCGGTGAACTCAATCCCTAGCGTAATGGTACGGGTAAAGAAGTTCTTAACACCGAACATCACATTCATAAATGAGCTGTAGCTTTCAGGGTTCATTGACATAAGCATTTCTTGAAGCATTGGATCTTGCACTTCGTAATACTTCGGCTTGCCGTTGATGATCACTGAATCAACGATATTGCCCGACTCATTAACGCGAGGCGCAACACCGTGTTGCCAGAACGTAAGCAGCTCTTTACTGGCTAAATCAAGATCGCCTTCTATCTCAATCCCGTTAGCCTCAAGTACTTTACTGATCTTAGCTTGCATTTCATCAGCGTAAACCTGAACAGGCTTAGAGTCCGGCGCTATCCTGGTTGCAAAAATTGCCCCTTCTTTATGGCCTGAAATGTATTGATAAAGTCGCTGTTTAGCTCGGTTGTTTAATGCCGATCGGACGTTTGCCGTTATACCATCTTGAATGTTCACTAAAATATCATTCAGGTTAGCGGTGCCACCTTTAAGTTTTTGGAACCCGGAACTAGCCGCACCTTTACCACCAGCAAGCTGATCACGGATGCGGTTGACTTCTGGGGAGCTACCCTGATAG
>JBHIXQ010000478.1:0-640 GCA_041984705.1 Leptonemataceae bacterium
CCAACGACTACGTCGGCAAGGGGCTCTCAGGCGGCCGTATAGCGATCTGGCCCCCGGCCGATTCGCCGTTCGTGGCCGAGGAGCAGATCATCGCCGGCAACGTCCTGCTCTACGGCGCCACCTCCGGCGAGGCCTTCTTCCGGGGTCGGGTGGGCGAACGCTTCTGTGTGCGCAACTCGGGGGCGACGGCGGTGGTGGAGGGAATCGGCGACCACGGGTGCGAGTACATGACGGGTGGCAGGGCCGTGATCCTTGGCCCCACCGGTCGGAACTTCGCAGCCGGCATGTCCGGCGGAATCGCCTTCGTGCACGACCCGGAGGGCTCCTTCCCGGCCCGGGTGAACCTGGAGATGGTCCTGGTCGAGGCTCCCGACGAGGATGACGTGGCGTGGTTGGGCGACGTGTTGGAACTGCACCGCCTGGAGACCGGGTCCACGGTCGCCGAGCGGCTGCTGGCCTCCTGGGCAACCGAATCGGAACGGTTCGTGAAGGTGATGCCGACCGACTACAAGCGGGTGATGGAGGCGGCGGCAGCGGCCAGGGCCTCCGGACGTGATGAGGTGGAGGCGGTCATGGCCTCCTCCCGAACCTAGGAAGCCGACATGGGCGACGTACGGGGATTCCTGAAACACGACAGGCA
>JBHIXQ010000479.1:0-632 GCA_041984705.1 Leptonemataceae bacterium
ATGCCCTGCGTTGAGCGTGAGAGCCAAGTGTTTGTGCGAGGTCAGGGATCGTGGATGTGGGACAGCGACAGCCGGGCGTATCTGGACTTTACCCAGGGCAGTGCGGCCAACAGCCTGGGCCACAGCCCGGCAGTGCTGGTCAAGGCGATGACCGAGCAGGCGCAATCTTTGCTGAACCCGGGCGCAGGCTTTTTAAACCGCGGAATGTTGAACCTGGCGCAGCGCTTGTGTGAAAGCACCGGTAGCGATCAGGTGCACTTGCTCAACACCGGGGCCGAGGCCAATGAGGGGGCGATCAAGCTGGCGCGCAAGTGGGGCCAGCTGCATCGCGGTGGCGCGCACCGGATTATCACCGCGAGCCGCAGCTGTCACGGTCGCAGCTTTGGCGCGATGTCAGCCTCGGGCAGCGCCACCCCGGATAACCGCTTCGAGCCGCAGTTACCGGGCTTTATCAATGTGCCGTTCAACGATCTGCCGGCGCTGCATGCAGCAGTCGATGCGCAGACCGTGGCCATCATGCTGGAGCCGGTACAAAGTGAAGCCGGGGTGATTCCGGCGACCGAACATTACCTCAAGGGTGTTGAGCGTTTGTGCCGTGAGCTGGGCATTTTGCTGATCCTGGATGAAGTCCA
>JBHIXQ010000480.1:0-628 GCA_041984705.1 Leptonemataceae bacterium
TCATTGGCAAGGTTAAGAATTTAAGGTTCGAAGCCGAAGCGAAAGCGAGTCTTAATAGGGCGACATAGTCAGTGGGGGTAGACGCGAAACCTTGTGATCTACCCATGGGCAGGTTGAAGCTCTAGTAACATAGAGTGGAGGACCGAACCGGTTGACGTTGAAAAGTCTTCGGATGACCTGTGGGTAGGGGTGAAAGGCCAATCAAACTCGGAAATAGCTCGTACTCCCCGAAATGCATTTAGGTGCAGCGTTAGTTATAAAGTTATATAGAGGTAGAGCTACTGATTGGATGCGGGGGCTTCACCGCCTACCAATTCCTGACAAACTCCGAATGCTATTAAATGTTCTACGGCAGTGAGGGCATGGGTGCTAAGGTCCATGTCCGAGAGGGAAAGAACCCAGACCATCAGCTAAGGTCCCTAAATATATACTAAGTTGATTAAACGAGGTGGAACTGCATAGACAGCTAGGATGTTGGCTTGGAAGCAGCCATTCATTTAAAGAGTGCGTAACAGCTCACTAGTCGAGCGTTCCTGCGCGGAAAATAATCGGGCATCAAGTTAGTCACCGAAGCTATGGATTGACGTAAGTCAGTGGTAGGGGAGCATTCCAGCGTCATAGAAGCTGT
>JBHIXQ010000481.1:0-627 GCA_041984705.1 Leptonemataceae bacterium
CTTCGCCCTGGATCGGCTCCAGCATGATGGCCACGGTGCGCTCGTTGATGAGGGTCGCCACCGAATCCAGGTCGTTCAGCTGGGCCTTGGGAAAGCCCGGCACCTGGGGCGCGAACAGGGTGTCCCAGCCCGGCTTGCCGGAGGCCGACATGGTGGCCAGGGTGCGGCCGTGGAAGCCGCCGGCGAAGGTGATGATCTCGTGGGCGCCGCCCTTGTGCTTCTGCCCCCACTTGCGCGCCAGCTTGATGGCGCCCTCGTTGGCCTCGGCCCCGGTGCTGGCGAAGAAGACCCGGTCGAAACAGGAGTGGGCGGCCAGGCCGGCAGCCAGCTTCAGGCTGGGCTCGTTGTAGAAGGCCGGGCTGGGGTTGATCAGCTTGCGGGCCTGGCTCGCCAGGGCCTCGACGATGGCCGGATGGCCGTGGCCCAGGCAGTTCACCGCCCAGCCCTGGTCGAAGTCCAGGTAGCGCTTGCCCTGCTGGTCCACCAGCCAGGAACCGCGCCCTTCGGCGAAGACCAGCTGGGGGCGCTGGGTGATCCACATCAGGGCGTTGGCGGCAGGGGCGGCGGCGAAGGGTGTGTCCATTGCTTCTTTCTCCTTGCGGGATGGTGAAAAAACAAAAAGGCCAC
>JBHIXQ010000482.1:0-620 GCA_041984705.1 Leptonemataceae bacterium
GTACGAATAAAGTCGTGTTCATTATCATTTAGATTATCGTAATTGAGAATCGCAGACTAAACGAACCCACGAAAAAAGACGCCAACTATTCGTCAGCGCCTCCGTTTTCTTCGTCTACAAGATCGATCAGTTCACGTATGTCTTTTATATTCAACGCCGCCGCAATCCGGCTGAGATGGTCGAGCTGGATACGTTCTCTATGTCCGCGGACTAATTCACTTATTGTATTCGGACGGATTCCGGTTAGTTCAGCGAGTTCTCCCTGCGTCTTGCCCGAGCGCTTTAACGCCTCGCCTACCTTTATCTTTGCGATCATTTCCGCCACCTCCTACGCTTATTATAACGTAAAAACGATATTTTTATCAATAACGTATTGACGTTATAACGTTTATGCGATATAATTAAAGTAACGAAAGGAGGTGAACGGTAAATTGATTGACATCATCGTAAAGCTTTCAGCGCTCCTAGGCACTTGGTTAGCGATTTTCAAACTATCGCTAGAACTTCGCAAGATGCGCAAAGAGGCGAAAGCAAAAGAGCGACGGATTCCGACCAAGAAACACCGTCGCCGCACATAATCCAACGGTTCATCGAGCCCGGTCCCGGCGAACGAGGCTGGA
>JBHIXQ010000483.1:0-271 GCA_041984705.1 Leptonemataceae bacterium
TATCGGCCCCCAGATCGGGTCGCTCAGCCATGGCGCTCATATCGTCGTGGGTACCCCTGGCCGGGTAGATGACCACCTGCGCAAAGGTACGCTTTCGCTGGATGGCTTGAAAGTGCTGGTGCTGGATGAGGCGGACCGTATGCTGGATATGGGGTTCGAGGAGGTGGTCACCAGCATCGTCTCCCAATCTCCTGGTGGCAGGCAGACGCTGCTGTTCTCCGCCACCTGGCCGCCGGCCATCAGAAAGCTGAGCGAGCAATTCCAGAGCAAG
>JBHIXQ010000483.1:349-577 GCA_041984705.1 Leptonemataceae bacterium
CAGCCGGTGTCGTCTCTGGTGTTCTGTACCACCAAGCGGGACTGTGATGAGCTGTCGGATGAACTGGGTCGTCTCGGCTTTTCGGCGTTGTCGCTACACGGCGATCTGGACCAGCGTGAACGGGATAGCGCTCTGGTTCGATTTGCCAACCAGAGTTGTACGGTTCTGGTGGCTACCGATGTGGCGGCAAGGGGGCTCGACATCAAAGGGCTACCACTGGTCATCAAT
>JBHIXQ010000484.1:0-541 GCA_041984705.1 Leptonemataceae bacterium
AAGTTGCTCTTCGCCTTTTCCAACCCATGCGATTTCTGGCCAGTTCTTTCTGTCATAGCGTAAACCAGACTGAGCTCCGCGAGTTTTAAAGTGACCACAACACCACTGATCACCACCAATAGGACGGCCGCAGCTAATACATTCGGGCTCTAAACCTCTTTCTTTGAACCACAACTTTTCCTCAAGTACGCGCATTTTGTTGAATGCCTTCTGAGTTAAGCCGTGCTGCCACTTCAGATCGCGCCTTTTTGCTTCCTTGCTGGCTGCTCGTGAGGATTTATCTTCTTTCGCTTGTACTTGCTTGGCTTTGTTGATTTTCTTCGTCCTGGTGCGTTCCTGAAGCTTTCGTGAATGAGCTATTGCATGGTCGATACAGCAAAACCAGCCTGCCGGGGTTTTAATTCCTTGCTCAGTTGGATAGCGATCTTTGCAGTGCGTACACTTCCGTTTTGAATTTGCCATAGTTACCCTACGCTTAATAATTGTTAGATTGCATTGTGAGCAGTAACTTCATCATTAAAAGGTTTAGCCAGGACATAAC
>JBHIXQ010000485.1:0-540 GCA_041984705.1 Leptonemataceae bacterium
ACTCCGGATCTCTGCGCCTTTTCAATGTCATCGATGAGAGCCATCAATGCATCCATGGCAACGTTACGAAGCTGCCAGTGGCTGTCCTGGATTGTATCGATTCTATCACGATGCTCCTCTGGTTTAAGGCTATGACAGGTTCCACAGGCAGCATCCACATTTAAATACGGACTACGAACATGATGATCCGATACTTTGTAGGCCCCTTCGCTTACATAGGGCATATGGCAGTCGGCATGAATTCCCTGGCTGTACATTTCGAATTCCGGATGCTGTGCTTTTAATGCGGCCGCGCCAGTATCCTTGTGTGTCCAGTCTTTGAATTTAATCTCTTCATAGTAGGACAGAATCTCATCCGCTTTGAGGCCATTGTTCCAGGGATAGGTCAGAGTCTTTTCTTTTCCTTCGAAATAGTATTCTACATGGCACTGAGCACATACATAGGTTCGCATCTCCCTTCGGGTGGCATCCTGATTCACATCGTAGTTCGAAATGCCCTGAAGCTTCTTAACCTTCTGAATACCGATCATAAAGGCAGGA
>JBHIXQ010000486.1:0-518 GCA_041984705.1 Leptonemataceae bacterium
AAAATTCAACAAAAATTTAATTGTAAGCCAAATAACAGCATATATATTCCAACCAAAGATCCATTTTGCCAATATAAGAGGTGTAAACATGTAACACTGCATAACATTGATTCGGTCAATATCCCAACGGCAAAAAGCATGATACTTTTTATCTCTCTCAACATCCTCTTTGGTTTTCTGTCGCAATGGCTTCAATGCATTTAAACCAATGTATGTTAATACGAAGCTTGCTGTTAAGTAAATGATGATAAAATATTTGTTCATTATTACTCCTAATATACCACTCAAGATTGATCCAAACACTCCCATTTTCTGTCTAATTATTATAATTATTTAATTATAAAATACCAAAAATATTTATATTTCTTTTAAATAGAATATTTTGTAAATTAGATAATATTTTCCCCAAATTTGAAAACTATAATCAAATATTTTGTTTAAAATAATACACATGCTGTTAAATATTATATTTGGGTTAATTATTTCATTTCATTTTGTTGGGGTTTTGGGGTTTTGGG
>JBHIXQ010000487.1:0-517 GCA_041984705.1 Leptonemataceae bacterium
GCGAAGATGAAGGCAACGCGATAATAGACTACTGCGAGACTCATTCTGAACCGGTTAAATGGACCTGGGAGGAGTTAGAAAAAATGCGCCGGTCTTTCAATCGGCGCATAAGAGAGTTGCAATTTTTATGTGAATAATTTAGTTATTCCATGTATGCGAGGTTGTTGTTGTAGTCCAACATTTCAGCCTCCGTATCAAACTCAACAATTTGAAGTTCTGAAAATTCAACAACCGTATCAGTAGCATTTCCGTTTATAAGCCTAAAGTTACAAGCACCTTGACCTGAAGCTTTACACATAAACGTAGCGCAAGCCCAGTTATCACCATTAGGATGGTAGTAAAAACTCCCAAGAGACCCTGTTCCTGAAAACGCAACTCTAATATCATCACCTGATTTTTTACGCAACATTACAGAACCAAAATAATACTTATCATCAGTTGGATCGAAAGATCCATTAAGTAGTGTAAATCCCGCTGGAACCGTTAATTCATGAACGTAATCTCCATGGAAACCACC
>JBHIXQ010000488.1:0-512 GCA_041984705.1 Leptonemataceae bacterium
TTGGAGTTTTCAAAAAAGCCCTGGAGTCCGGCGGCAGAGTAAAAGCGCTCTGTGTAATTTTCGTTATTCTGAACCGCAGCCTCTACGCTTTGTTTCATTGTGTCGTACGCTTCGTTGATAAATCGGATCGCCGCTGCTTCACATTCTCAACGTTCCCCAAACCGATTTGCGATTTCGTTACGCCATGCGGATTGTCCGTCCTTTTCGTATGAGTGTCCGTATACGATTTCGCATTCTTTTCCGCAGCGTCTGCTTTTGCTTGCGCCCCTTCTTTCGTTTCAATATTTTCAAGGTCTTCGAATTTCTTGCGCAGCTCTTCGACTGTTTCGACCACTTCGTCGTATAAATCGTTGATTTGTTGGCGCAACGCTTCGAAGTCATCCACGTAGTATTCCGCCAACGGTACGATATCCGTATCAATCAGCGCCTTGTCGATGGTAAACGAAAACTTATGGATGGAAAGTGCCTGCTTATTCGCGTAATACAGATAAAGTTCCGCCTGCACATCGCCA
>JBHIXQ010000489.1:0-510 GCA_041984705.1 Leptonemataceae bacterium
TTATGAAATTGATATCAAAAACATACTAAGTGTGATCATGAAGACCATTCTAATAGCTCTCAGTATCCAATCCCAATACTTTTCCTATAGGTAGTCTCCATATATATTACCTACCTTAGCTATATTTGGCGGGCTTTTCGATCTCCATAGAGTAGTTTGGCCAAAATTCAAACCCGTTGACTTTCTTAAGCTCCTCAACATAAACATACATGTCAGCAGTAAGATTCTCAACGAAAACAAAAGAACAATTCTTCATTTCTTCAAGAGATTCCATTCTAAATGTCACATTTGTTATCAAGTCACGATGGAGGCCTCGCTTACCTAAAGATTTATCAACTTTAATAAGTTCCATTGTTTATACTTCAAAAATTAAATTAACCAAAATCACAGACACTGCAAAAAGGCCTAATTTGGTAAATTACAACGACATTTTTAATATTATATAAGTTTAAAATAATTAATTCATATATCTTTAATTTTTTCAAGTATAAGGGGTTTTGGGGTTTTGGG
>JBHIXQ010000490.1:0-507 GCA_041984705.1 Leptonemataceae bacterium
CAACCCCGCGTATTTCGCGCCTTTTAGCCCCTTTTGCCGCGTTCCATACTCATGACAAAACAAGCACCACCCCACAGTTGCAAAATGCAGTTTTGTGTCACTTTTTCTTGCATTTCACTATATCTTATTTTTTCGAATGGATAGCATAGAAAAGCGGCGGCAAAAATAAAAAATCCGCGTGAACGCCAATCGTCACGCGGTTTGATGGTGGGCCCGGTCGGTTTCGAACCGACGACCAAGGGATTATGAGTCCCCTGCTCTAACCCCTGAGCTACAGGCCCTTGCTTGCTGCAAAGGCGCTTATTGTATCACAAATAAAGAGGGAGACAAGGCCGTCTGAAAAGCGGATGCGGGCAAACACCTTTCAAGCAGGCTGCCACGCTCACAACGCGATTTCATTTCAATAAATTGAATATAAAAGACGCACAATATCATTTATAAATTTAATACCATAATTTTATCCGCCTAAATAAATTTTAATTGGTATTAAATTTTTCACAAATAGCT
>JBHIXQ010000491.1:0-505 GCA_041984705.1 Leptonemataceae bacterium
GAGATAGGCCAATGGTGGTCTGGCCCGAGATCCGGCCAAACAGGGAATTCAAAACAGTGCCCATCACCAGGGCTCCTCCGGCTCCCTGCATGGATTTTCCCATACCGTCACCGTTAAAAAACATCACATAGCTCTGCCCTGCGAAGTTTAGCTGACCGGTCATGTTGAAATCGCCACCCAGGTGCTGGAATCGTTCCTTGAATAGAAAGGCCTTTTTCTGAATCAATACACAGTCTGTAGTCACTTTCGTGCTTAGATTCCATTCGTTCATCAATGGCTTCATTAGAAGCGTGGTTAGGAAGTAGTCCCCGTCCTGGTTTCTCTTCAGCTTCTTGATTTCCTCCAGAGAAACTTCGAACTCGGTCTGCAGATTGTTCAGCTTCTCAATAGTTCGCATCAAATCCTGGCTGTATTTTCGATCTATGTATAGCCCGCATTCCATCTGCTTCATTTTTTCAATCAGGCCCGAAATGTACTTTCTCTGAATAATGGAGCCATGCTGAGG
>JBHIXQ010000492.1:0-255 GCA_041984705.1 Leptonemataceae bacterium
TTCCACTGCGCAGGATTCCCGATTATCTGGATACATTGCGAGATATTCTGAAAACTGAGTTCCCGGAACTGCACAGCTACTTCTTTGGCCATATAGGCGATGGAAATATTCACATTAACCTCAAGCCAGAACATTCAATGGACCCCGCCGATTTTAAGAATCAATGCATTAGATTTGATGAGCTCAACACAGAGTTGATTGGACAATTCCATGGATCTATAAGCGCAGAGCACGGAATCGGAACATTAAAGAAAG
>JBHIXQ010000492.1:288-503 GCA_041984705.1 Leptonemataceae bacterium
ATTCTGAATCCAGGAAAGATATTCGATCCCTGAAAGGCCCGGCATCCTGGTTGTTCCATCACAGCCCTGGACGAATTGGTCGTGAAAGAGGCGCCGTTTTTTTAGTTCTTTGTCTTATGCTCTGGTTTTTTCCTTTTCCCTGCATGGACCCATCCTAAATTCTAAACGTGAACCGCATTCAGGACTATGCATTAATTGGCGATTGTCACTCCAGC